>SCUG01000501.1 GCA_004297645.1 Saprospiraceae bacterium
GAGTGGGAAACCGCCGGGTTCAAAACCCGGCCACTCGAAGAACTGCCATTCAATTTTGAACGGATACTTTTTATTTTATGCGCGGCTTTCCAAAAAGCAGCTTTTGCATTTCCGGCCAAAAGCACCGGGACGTACCCTTGCAAAGGCTTTATTACAAATCCATGCTGCGAATCACCTCCCACACCAACTCTGTCTCGAACCCCCTCCCGATGGCGTATTGCGCCAGTTTGCTTTTGCGGGCAAAGTCATTTTTCTCCTGGAGGCGGTCTGCTCTTTTTTTCAACACCGACTGGAGTGTTTTCAGGTACTCCTCTTCTTCTATTTCGTTCATGGCCTTGCGAATGCAATAGGTGGAAATGTCACGCATTTTTAGCTCCCTGAGAATGCGGCTGCGACCCCATTTTTTTAAGCGGAATTTACCCCTGGCAAAGCTACAGGCAAAGCGTTCTTCATTGAGAAAATTGCCGCCAATGAGATTCACTATGATGTCCTCCAGTTCGTGCCCATAGATGCCGAGGTCGAGCAATTTGCTGCGCACTTCTTTGTGGCAGCGTTCCTGGTAGGCGCAGTAGTGCTGCATTCTGAAAAGGGCATCGTCTTTTGAAAGGTATTTCTTTTGGGCCATCGGGTTGCAGTATCAGCCTCTAAAATAAGCACTCCAAGCCGTAGTAAGAATGCAGTGAAACAACTTCCCAGCTTTGAAGAACTTTTACAATGGCAGACTCTGAAGGCGAAGCCAAGGCCACGAGGAACGCATCTCTTTCGAGCCGGCCGAAAATGGTGTGGTCAAAATACTCCGAGACTATGGGGTGAAGACTGGGACTGAAAAACCGGGCAGCATTCGACCAGTTGTGGAGGCCCAGACCGGCTTCGCCGCAAAGCTGTGCCAAGGTACCTACGTCTTTGATGGAAGACGTACGCAGCAAAACGGCAAAAATGCACCACGGCGATTGCTTCAGCAGTTGCAGTTCGTCGTAAACCGATACCTTTTTCCCATTGTATGATGATGCCTATTGGGTTTTACATCGAGCAAAATTAGGTCTTGGCTTTCAGGGTGGTGGTAAATTGCAAAATATTTCCCGCCGTATTTCCAGGTGCTACCTGACCCTCCTCCCCTTCCATTCATAGCGTTTCACCACATTGCCCAAAACGCCCACGGCCACAATATAGATAATGTGTAAAAACTGTGACGGAACGTAGCTCTTCATTAACTCGCTCTTTTCGAAAAAACGAGCCATTATGCTCAAAAAGAAATAATCGGCCAGGGCTTTAACGGCGAGGAGTCCAAGAAACAAGAAAAGCGCTTTTTCCCCCCACCACGGCACCATCGCCAAACTGATGACGATGCTCCAACAATAAAAAAACACCATGCCCAGAATGAACGTAACCGTCCATTCTTTATAGTCCGTGGATTTAGAAGCCCAGCGTATGCGCTGCGAAACAAAGGAGGCGATGGTAGGCTTGGCGGCCGTGTAAACCGTAGCGTTATTGTTTTTCAAAAAACCAATTTTATCCGGGTGCCTGGCGGCAATTTTTTGCATCAGCAAAATATCGTCGCCGGTGGCTAAGTGGTCTATTCCCTCAAAGCCATTCACCTCTGCGAAAGCGGCTTTGGCGTAGGCGAGGTTTGCGCCGTTGCACATGTTGTTCATCCGAAGATGAATTCCCGCTGCCGTTGCGCACATCATCCCCAAAAAGTCGAGCGACTGGAAGCGCTCGAAAATAGTCTTTTCACGATGGAAATTGACGGGTGCTGCAATGAACTCAAGCCTTTGTTTTTCAAAAAAAGAAACGAGCAGCATAAGCCAATTGGGCTGAACTTCACAATCGGCATCGGTGGTCACGATGAGGTCGCCGGCGGAAAAACGGACACCGGTCTCGATTGCTTTTTTTTTGAACGATTGGGTCTCTGCCGGCAGAATGTGGTCCGCCAATTTTATCAGTTTGAATGCAGGATGCTTTTGTGAAAATGCCATAACCAATGCTGCTGTGTTGTCGGTGGAATGGTCATCCAATACGATGACTTCGAATAAATGCTTTGGAAAGGATTGGTTGGCGATGGAGGAGAGGCAGGCGATGATATTTGCGGCTTCATCTCTGGCAGGTATCAGCACACTCACTTTCGTCACCGGCTGGAATCCTGCGGGCACTTCCCAAACCGGCATTCCCTTCCAGCCCCTCATATACTTGCCAATGATGTACACGTAGAAAGCAGCCAATAAAGACGATGCAATAAGCCAGATGAGAAACGCAGTAGTCATCGTGATTTTATGATTAACGAATCACGAATCTACTCGATTCTAACCACAGAACTGATGCTTTCAATTTTTCTTAGGGCTTTCATTACGACGTTAAGCTGGTCTATGTTTGCCACTAAAAGGCTTATTTTCCCTTCGTAGTAGCCTTGGTCACCGCCCTCGATCTGGAAGGAACGGATGTTCAGGCCGAGTTCTGTAGAAATTTTATGCGTCAGTTGTTCGATGATCCCAACACCTTCATCCACCCCGGTTATCTTCAGGTCGGCGACAAAGGTGCTGTCACTGCTGATCACCCAATCAGCTTTCATCACGCGGTACCCGTACCTCGCCAAAAGATTGGTGGCATTTGGGCAGTTGGTGCGGTGAATTTTGAGGCCTTCGGAAGAAGAGAGAAAAGCAAAAATACTATCGCCCTGAACGGGATTGCAGCAGTTTGCTATTTTGTAAGGATAGAGTTCGGCCGGTTCTCCGTTAACGAGTATTTTCGTCTTGGGCGAGAATTGCGATGCAGTGGAGACGGTTTTCTTTTCAGGTTCGGCCGGTGTCTTCAGCAGGGAGGTGGGGATTTCCACGAGCTTTTGCTCTTTTACTTCAAATCGCTTGAGGGCATGCAGCAGGTTAACTTCTTCCGTTGCAATGGCGTAATAAAGGTCAACACGGGTGTTGAAATGGAAGAACTTGACTAATGTGTCCACTCCCTGGTCAAAATTGACCTTCATATTGTTGAACTTCCGCTCGAGTGTTTCTTTGCCGAACACCCCCTTCCGGCGGCGATCTTCTTTCATGGAATCGCGTATTTTGGAGCGCGCTTTCCCCGTCACCACTATTTTAAGCCAGCTCTCATTTGGTTTCTGGTTTTTATCGGTAATCACTTCTACCTGGTCGCCCATATTGAGCTTATGCCCCATGGGAACGATGCGGTTATTTACCTTTACAGCCCTGCAATGGTAGCCTATGGCGGTGTGAATGCTGAATGCAAAATCAAGTGCTGTGGCTCCTTTAGGAAGGTTGATCATATCGCCTTTTGGAGTGACCACATATATCTCTTCAGAGTAGAGGTTGTTCTTAAAGTCGCTGATAAATTCGAGGGCATCGGCATTCGGGTTTTCCATGATTTCCCGTACCTGGTCGAGCCATTTTTCATACACGTCGGGCTGATTCGAAACCCCCTTGTATTTCCAATGGGCGGCGAAACCCCGTTCCGCAATTTCATCCATTCGTTCGCTCCTTATTTGTACCTCGACAAAGCGCCCGCCCGGACCAATGACTGTAGTGTGCAAAGATTCGTAGGCATTGGATTTGGGCACGGTGACCCAGTCTTTCAGCCGCTCAGGTATTGCCTGGTAGGTATCGGTGACAATAGAGTAAACCATCCAACAAATGCTCTTTTCACGCTTCTTTTCCACGTCAACCACGATGCGCACGGCAAAGAGGTCATAGATTTCTTCAAAGGGCGTGCTCTTCGTTTTAATTTTATGATAAATGGAAGAAACCGACTTGGCACGGCCGAAACAACGGTAAGGAACCCCAATTTCATCTAGTTTTTGCTGCACGGGCTTCAGAAACTCATTGATGTATCGGGCACGCTCACTCTGGGTTACATTCAACTGGTGGTTGATTTCTTCATAAGCTTCCGGCTCGGTAATTTTCAAACACAAATCCTCAAACTCCGAGCGAATGTTGTACAGCCCGAGCCTGTGTGCTAAGGGGGCGTATATGTAGCTTGTTTCCGCGGCGATTTTAAGCTGTTTGTGCCGGGGCATTGCACCGAGCGTACGCATGTTGTGCAGACGGTCAGCCATTTTTATCAAAACCACCCTCACGTCAATGACTAAAGTGCTGAGTACTTTTCTGAAATTTTCCGCCTGCGGGCTTTCAGTAGAATCTCTGTCGGGAATGTCCTTTATGGCGGAGCTATCCAACTTCGTCAAACCATCTACAATGAGGGCTATCTTATCCCCGAACTGTTGCCTGATTTTTTCAAGCGTGATATCGGTATCTTCCACCACATCGTGCAACAAAGCACAAATTGCTGCCGTAGGGCCCAGCCCTATTTCTTCAATGCTGATGCGAGCCACTTCGATGGGATGCAGAATATAAGGCTCACCCGACTTCCTCCGTTGCTTCTTATGTGCCTCTGCTGCCAACTCGAATGCACTGCGTACAAGCTCTTTGTCGCGGTTGTCCATTTTGCCCTGCAACGTTCGCAACAGCCGGCGGTAGGCCCTGTTAATGACTTGCTCCTCATCCTCATTTTTCATGGTTGGCGTTGCTGTTAACATGATGCTCAATTATTGAATAATAACCGCTGAAACGCGTAGAACGATTCCCTCTTGCTTCGTGAATTATAGCATATACAAAACTATGCAAATTCTCATTTAAAGCCCCTGTGGCACGTTAAAGGCCGGAATTTATTTTAGATAATCTACCCACATTATTTCTCGCAAACCTGTTTATCTTTGCCCCGATTTAATAAATCTTAGCGGGTTATCTTTGATAATCAATAAATTGCGGGTGTGGCGAAATTGGTAGACGCGCTAGACTTAGGATCTAGTGCCGCAAGGCTTGGGGGTTCGAGTCCCTCCATCCGCACGAAGGCGTTTTCAGATTTCAGGTTCTTGATTTTATCTATTTCCGATTAATGTCATTTGCCTGAAACCTGAAGTTTTCTAACCTAATCCCCACAATAGGTTCCTACCTTTGCACCTTTTTCTTATTAAAGTTAATTACCCATGCCTAAAGTTGTTAGAGAGGACATTGACAGCCTGAATACCGTCCTCGCCATAACCATCGAAAAAAAAGACTATGAGCTCAAATTAAAACAAGAGCTCAAGAAAATTGCAGAAACTCACGCCATGAAGGGCTTCCGGAAAGGGAAAATGCCTCCCGGTTTTTTGAAAAAAATGTATGGTAAAGGCGTCCTTGGCGATGTCGTCAGCCACATGCTCCAACACGAGCTGGCCGAAGCCATGTCTGGCGAAGACCAACGGTACCTTGGACAACCCTTGCCTACTGAGGACTTCCAACCTGTTGATTTTAACATAAACAACCTGGAAGATTACACTTTTCGTTTCAACGTAGGTATCGCCCCATCTTTTGAGGTATTAGGTGTAGACAAGGATAATTCTTTCGACTTTTTTACCGTCGGAGTTCCCGATGAAAAAGTGGATACACAACTCAATATGCTGCGCCGGTGGTTCGGAGAAAAAACAGAAGCCACGGACTGCATTCTCGAAGACGACACCATCACTTTCAACGCTGTGGAACTGGACGGGGATACGGCGAAAGCCAATGGCTGGAAAACGACCTTTGATATTTTGGTACAAAAAATTGGTGACGAGGCTTTTAAAAAAGAGCTTCTGGGCAAAAAGCAAGGTGACACTGTGCGTTTCAACATCTTCAATCTGGAGAATAACGCCACTGAAACCTACGTCAAAAAGTACCTCCTAAATTTTTCTGATAAAAATATTGAAGAAGGCACAGAAACCGGCAAAATGTATGAGGCCGTGATAGAAATGGTGCAGCGCATGACACCAGCAGACTTGAACCAGAATTTCTTCGATGGCGTTTTTGGCAATGATGCCGTGACAACTGTAGAGCAGGCCAGGGATGCAATTAGAAAAAACATCGGCCGGGAAAACGAGTCAAGTGCAGAAACTCTGTTGTATGGAAATTTGCGTAGTCGTTTGGTGAACATGAACAGGAAAAACATGCCACTGCCTGAAGATTTTTTGAAACGTTGGGTTAAAAGCAACCATGAGAAAGAAGCCGCCAGCATACTTGAAGACTTCGACAAGTTTTCAGATGATATGCGGTGGAACCTTATTAAGAACAAACTGTACAAACAATTTGAACTCAAATTGAATGAGCAAGAAATTCGGGAGTTGGCATTTCATCGCGTGGCCAGTTATTTTGGAGGCTACCAACAAATGGAAATTTTGAAAAATGTGTTGAATAAAATCATGGAAGATCCGGAACAGGTGAATAGCATAGCCCGAGATGTGTTGAGTAATAAGCTCTTTTACAAACTAAAAGATGCCGTTTCTCTGCATGAAGTTCCAATCGCCGAAGAAGAGTTGACGCAAAAAATAAAAGAGCTGGACGCTCAGGAAAAAGAAGCTGAGGCAAGTGCTGTTGCGCCGGAAACCGAAGCCGCCAAACAAACGGAAGAATAAATCCTTCCCTGCTCCGGGACAACAAATCTCAACCCTTTGTGTGGAAAGACGTTATAATGTTCGTTTTTAGATTCGCACTTTTCACGGCAATCTAAACTGGCAAAATCAAATCAAGACTTATGTTTCAAAAAGATGAATTTCGAAAGTATGCGACCAAGCACTTGGGTATGAGCCGGATGCATCTCGATGCCTACGCTAAAAAAGCCCAATCTTCAATTCCCGACATCAATGCTTTTACGCCTGCTGTCATTGAGGAACGCCAAATGCAAGTAGCTGTCATGGACGTTTTCAGCCGCCTTATGATGGACAGAATTATTTTTCTTGGCGTCCCTATTGATGCTTACGTGGGCAACGTCATTCAGGCGCAATTGCTCTTCCTGGATTCTACAGACAACAAGCGCGACGTGCAAATGTATGTGAACAGCCCCGGTGGCTCCGTCACAGCCGGCATGGGGATTTACGACACCATGCAGTACGTTTCGCCCGACATAGGAACGATTTGCACGGGAATGGCCGCCTCAATGGGTGCGGTTTTGTTGTGTGCCGGTACCAAAGGAAAAAGAACTTGCCTCCAACACAGCCGCGTGATGATTCACCAACCCATGGGTGGAATGCAGGGACAGGTTTCCGATATGGAAATATCTTACAAACTCATCAAGGCAATGCAAAAAGAATTGTACGAGATTTTGTCATACCACACAGGGCAGGAATATGAAGTTATTGAAAAAGATTGCGACCGGGACAACTGGATGACAGCAAAAGAATCTCAAAAATACGGCTTGGTTGACGAAGTGTTGGAACGAGTGAAATCCAAGGATGCTAAGAATTAATGACAGATAAATGCATTTAGGGTTCGTGGTCTTTTCATAAAGCAGCAAACCCGTTTTAGTTGATGGGCAAATACCAATCATCAACGCGTAAAACAAAAGACAAATGAGGAGAAGTAAACAAAATTACCGGTGTTCATTTTGCGGGAAAGACAAGTCGGAGGCACTCATTCTAATTGCTGGCATCGAAGGGCATATCTGTGAAGTCTGCGTTGAGCAGGCTGTTGATATCATCGAAGAAGAATTGTATGGCAACAAACGCCCTGCGCAGAAAGCTTCTGTGCTGGTAGAAGATTTTATTCTTTCCGAAAATGTGACGCCCAAAGAAATAAAAGCCCATCTCGACCAATACGTCATAGGGCAGGAAGTAGCAAAAAAGACGCTTTCCGTCGCTGTGTACAACCATTACAAGCGGCTGAGGCAACCCGATAAAGACGATGTTGAAATTGAAAAATCCAATGTCCTTTTTGTTGGAGAAACCGGCACCGGCAAAACGCTACTGGCGAAAACCATCGCCAAGTTCCTGAATGTACCTTTTGCCATCGTCGATGCCACAGTGTTCACCGAAGCAGGCTATGTAGGCGAAGATGTGGAAAGTATTCTTTCGCGCCTACTTCAGGTTTGCGATTTCAATGTCGCTGCGGCCGAAAGGGGGATAGTTTACGTGGATGAAATTGATAAAATAGCCCGCAAAAGCGACAACCCGTCCATTACCCGCGATGTATCTGGCGAAGGGGTGCAGCAGGGCCTGCTGAAAATGCTTGAAGGCACTGATGTGAGTGTGCCCCCGCAAGGTGGCCGCAAGCACCCCGAACAAAAGCTGGTAAAAGTAAACACCCACGACATTCTCTTCATCTGTGGCGGTGCTTTTGACGGTATAGAACGGTACATTGCCCGCCGCATGAATACCCATGTAATAGGTTTCAAAACCGGCGAAGTAGATACTGTGGACAAAGAAAACCTCATCGCCTACGTTAACCAACAAGACCTGAAACGATTCGGTATTATCCCAGAACTTGTGGGACGTTTGCCCGTCATCACTTATTTGGAACCCCTCGATTTCGAAACCCTGAGGCGCATACTCACCGAGCCGAAAAATGCCCTTCTAAAGCAGTACACAAAACTTTTCGCACTGGAAGGCATTCAAATTACCTTCACCAATGAAGCCATAGATTACATCGCAAAAAAAGCACTCGACTATAAACTTGGGGCCAGAGGGCTGCGCTCTATTTGCGAAGCTATCATGACCGACGCTATGTATGAATTGCCTTCCAATAAAAACATTAGAGAGTTCTCGGTAACCGAAAGCTACGCCTGTGAAAGACTGGAACGTTCAAAACTGAGTATGCTCAAAGCCGCTTGATTTCTCCCACATTATGGCCAAAAAAAGCCCAGTGAAACAACTACTTCACTGGGCTTTTTTTTGTGCTCCTCACCTCTTTCATCTTCCTTAATACGGCTCCATTGTAAAATATAACTATGCCCACCAGCTTGATTGCTTAAAATAATTCTGCCTTATTAAGGATTATTGCAATTTTGAAGTAATTTCACCCATGCTGATGATAACTACATAAATTATCAAAACAACATCATTCACTAAAATTTCAAGATTATGAACGCAGTCCTCAAACTTGGCAAGTACATCTTTGCCATTCCATTCGCCATTTTCGGCATTATGCACCTGATGAACGCCGGCACCATGGCCGGCATGGCTCCTTTCGGCGGGGCCATCATGATTTACATCACCGGCTTAGCACTGATAGCAGCAGCGGTGAGCATCATCATTGGAAAAATGGATAAGTTGGCCACAGCCCTACTTGCTTTGATGATGATTTTAACAGCCCTACTCGTTCATGCAAAAGGCCTTAGTAATGCAGGAGGAGACGAAATGGCCGCAGCCGCCTCAATGAGTGGTTTACTCAAAGACCTGGCATTGGCCGGTGCCGCCATGCTCTATGCTTCGAATGCTGCCAAAGACAACGCTGTGATTGGATAGAAAAGGCCAACGCTATTACCAAAAAATGCACCTGCCATCTACCATTGCAGGTGCATTTTTATTTTACAGAATTCCTCTTACCTTTCGTCCATGAGGTATTTCTCTGAACTGGCATACCAAGGCACTAATTACAGCGGGTGGCAAAAGCAACCCAACACACCCTCCATACAAGCAACGATAGAGGATGCTTTTTCCACTATTTTAAATACGCAGGTAGAAGTGGTGGGCTGTGGCCGCACTGATGCCGGCGTTCATGCAAGCCAGTACTTTCTTCATTTCGATTTTGAGGGGAATTTCCCGCCCGGCTTAGTCAAACGGGTTAATAGATTCCTACCCCCCGATATTGCCATCAACCGCATTTTTGAAGTTGAGGCAGGGACCAATGCCCGGTTCGATGCCACCCGCAGAAGCTATGAGTACCATCTTGTTTTACACAAAAATCCTTTTGAAATAAATACAGCCTGGTACTTCCCTTTTTTCAAAAAACTCAATTTGGAAAAAGTAAATGCGGCCGCAAAACAGTTGTTGAGCTACAACGAATTTGCGCCATTTTGCAAGACCCACACTGATGTGAAAACCATGATTTGCGAAGTAAGCCGCTCGGAGTGGGTGCTGGATGAAAAGGCTGGGCGCATGGTCTATTATATTAGCGCCAATCGTTTTTTGAGAGGCATGGTCCGCCTCATTGCAGGCATGTGCCTGAACGCTGGCTTGGGAAAGGTTTCCTTGGCAGAAGTCCGGCAGGCAATGGATGCACAAACGCCACTTCCAAATAGTTGGAGTGTGCCCCCTAAGGGGCTGTTTTTGAGTGAGGTAAAATATAAGAAGCTATTTTCAAAAAAAGAAAAAGCCCGATGGACATAAAGTCTACCGGGCTTGAATTTTTCCTTGACGAATCTTACACTTAGCCAAGGATTTTGCCTCCTATTTCCTATGCTTTATGCCTTCCAAATACCGTTCCAATTCCATTACATCAAAAACTAATACTTCCCTCGGTTTGCTTCCTTCCGAAGGGCCTACAACACCAATGGCTTCAAGTTGGTCCATCATCCTGCCGGCACGATTGTACCCCAGTTTCAGACGGCGCTGAATCATAGAGGTAGAACCGTGCTGACTTTGTACGACCAAGCGGGCAGCATCTTCGATCATCTCATCCAAATCATTCAAGTCAACAGCGCCCGGTTCAGTCATTTCGTCGTTATCATCATGAAATTCCGGCAAAAAATAGGGTTCGGGGTACCCCTTTTGGTCGGAGATGAATTTAATGACCTGCTCCACTTCCGGGGTATCGACAAAGGCACATTGCAGCCGCACCATGTCGCCCCCCACCGACAAAAGCATATCTCCCCGCCCCACCAATTGCTCGGCACCACTGGCATCAAGGATAGTGCGTGAGTCCACTTTTGCCGTTACTTTATAAGCCACCCTGGCCGGGAAATTGGCTTTAATTACACCCGTAATAATGTTTACTGAGGGGCGTTGAGTGGCTATGACAAGGTGGATGCCCACCGCCCTTGCCAATTGGGCCAGCCGCCCAATGGGTAATTCTATTTCCTTTCCCGCAGTCATAATCAAGTCGGCAAACTCGTCAATGACAAGGATGATGAAAGGCATAAAAACGTGCCCATTATTGGGGTTCAGTTTTCGGGCTATAAACTTCTCATTGTACTCCGTGATGTTGCGGGCATGCGCCTTCTTCATCAGGTTGTAACGGCTCTCCATTTCGATACAAAGAGAATTCAAGGTGTGTATCACTTTGCTGGTCTCGGTAGTAATAGGCTCCTCCTGGTCAGGCAGGAAAGCCAGAAAATGATGCAATAGTTTTGCATAAGGGAAAAGCTCTACTTTCTTAGGGTCAATGAGTACCAGCTTGACCTGAGAGGGATGTTTTTTGTACAAAATAGAAAGGAGCACGGCATTGATACCCACTGATTTTCCCTGCCCGGTAGCACCTGCAATGAGTAGGTGGGGCATCTTGGCCAAATCCACTACAAATACTTCATTGGCAATGGTTTTCCCAAGGGCAATCGGCAGGTCCATCTTTGCCCTTTTGAACTTGTCGGACATCAACAACTCTTTCAGCGCTACTATTTGCTTATTCTTGTTGGGTACCTCTATTCCTATGGTGCCGCGACCAGGTATAGGGGCGATGATACGAATACCCAAAGCCGAAAGGCTGAGTGCAATATCGTCCTCCAGGTTTTTGATTCTGGAAATCCGAACGCCGGGAGCAGGTACTATCTCATAAAGGGTAACCGTAGGTCCGATAGTCGCCCTGATTTTTACAATTTCAATCTTGTAGTTCAACAGGGTTTCAACAATCTGGTCCTTGTTAGCCTCCAACTCCGCCCTGTCTATTTCAATCTTGTGCTCATTGTAGTCTTTCAACAGTGCCACCACAGGATATTCATACGAAGACAACTCCAGCGTTGGGTCATATGGTTCAGAGAAGTTTAGATTATCTTCCGTAGCGGCTATATCCGGAAACAGCGAAGTCTGTTCAATGGTCAATGAAGACTCCTTCCCAATTTGTGTAGTACCAGTTGGTGTATTTGCTTCAATAGGTGAGGGCTCTTCAATTTCAAAATCAGAATCTCCGGGGCGGATAGTTTTTTGTTTTTCTTTTCTAAATTTCCCCTCCACAGAAAAGTCGACAGTATCACCTTCTTCTTCCTGATAGCTACCGGAGGAACTAAGTGGAGCAGTACTTTCCGTGGCCGTAGTTGTTCTTTTGCGCCTGTATCTCCGGCTGAGTATCTCTTTGAACCAAAGCTGGGTATCAGTCAAGGCCTGTTTTGGTGTGAGGTGGTTAAAATTGGGATTGACGTACCAGATGAGGGCGCCAGCAAAAATGAAAAAAAATAGCACTATCATTCCCAACACGCCCACAAAGCTAGTCATCCAAGCACTTACCGCCTCGCCAAAAGCTCCCCCCCATGGAAAAGTAGCGTCACCAAAAATAAATTCCAGAAAAACAGAAAGAAACAGCAATGATATCAACGAGCGCCGCAACAGGAGCCGGTGTATCCGAAGCGGCCTTTGTTTCACCATTGACAAACCATAGGTTGCCATCAAATACACCAAAATGAAAGAGGACAAACCAAACCCCCACCAGAAAAAAGTATTGGAAACAATAGCCCCCAGCCTACCCAACAGGTTCGCTGCCTGGAAGCCCTCACTAAATAGTTCTAACAGCGGTTTGCTGTTCACATCGTCGTAATCATCGGTCCAGGTGAATAAATAGGAGGCAAATGCGATAAACAAATAGGCGGAAATAAAAAGCAACAGAATTCCAAATAGCTTGGGGATCCGCTCATCTCTAATTCTTAAATTAAAGGCTAATTGATTTGATTTATTTTTCTGTGCCATGCTCACCTACGGAGAAAATCGTTCGCTGCCCGGCCTACCCCTGTGCTTTGTTTTTGTTGGTGGATGAAGAGAGACAAAGTTAGCCATTCAGATGGTTTTTCGAAAAATAACTTGTGTTTGCTAACGAATACGGATAGTTGATGCACCTCTCAGAACGGGCAAGGTCATTCCCCACGGTATTTACGACATGCAGCGCAATGAGGGCTTCATCACCATCGGCAACAGCCACGAAACAGCCGCTTTTGTTGCCGAAAACTTTCTGTGGTAGTGGGACAATTTTGGTATTCACAACTATCCCGCTGCACGGGTCATCCT
>SCUG01000502.1 GCA_004297645.1 Saprospiraceae bacterium
ATATACCGAAGTTGGGTTAATTATTTTGTAATCAAATGTTCACAGCCAGGTAACAGGGTGGACGGCGCTTTTTTTTCCAACCTCGCACGCTTAACCTAAACTTAATAGCGGCTTAATATTCAACTCAAGGCCCGGGAAGACCTTTGCGAAAATTTCAAAATCCATTTTATGAAATCGCAACTGTACTTCTGCTTCACCTTTTTTCTGGCTGTCCTGTGCCAACCTGCCTTCGCCCAATCGGGCAAAGTTTCGGGAAAAATAACTGACAAAACGAACAACGAGCCCCTCATTGGCGCCACTGTTCTTGTCCTGGAAACAGGCTCCGGCACAGTGGCCGGCCTCGACGGCTCTTATGAACTACAACTCACGCCGGGAAGTCACACCCTCGAAATCAGCTACGCTGGCTATCAAACGGAAAAAGTCACCGGCCTGCAAATCAAGGAGAGCGACAACATCAAACTCGATTTTGCGCTCGGCTCCGGCACCTCCATTTTGGAGACGATAGTCGTCACTGCCACTGCCAAGCGGAACTCTTATTCCAACCTCATGCTCTTGCAGCAAAAAAGCGTCAGCATCGTCACGGGCATCTCCGCCGAACAAATGAAACTCTCGCCCGACCGCACCACCGGCGACGTGCTCAAGCGCGTGAGCGGCGCCAGCGTGCAGGACAACAAATACGTCGTCATCCGGGGATTGGCCGGCCGCTACAACGCGGCGCTCATCAACGGCCTGTCGCTGCCGGGTACGGAGCCTGACAAGCGGGCCTTTTCGTTCGACATTTTCCCCGCCAACCTGCTCGACAACCTGATTATTTACAAAACCGCCACGCCCGACCTGCCGGGCGAATTTGCCGGCGGCGTCATCCAGTTGAACACAAAAGAAATCCCTCAGGAAAGTTTTTCCAGCCTCAGCCTCAGCTTGGGCTACAACTCCCAGAGCACCTTTAAAAACTTCCAGTCTTACCGGGGCGGTAGCAAGGATTGGCTCGGCTACGACGACGGCACGAGGGCTTTGCCTTCTGCGCTGGAAAACGTGGGCCGGGATACTTTTAACAGCAACCAGGTAAAATCTGCCCAGGCGTTTCCCAACGACTGGGCCATCACCAACGAGGCCTCCATGCGCCCGTCGTTGGGCTTGCAGTTTTCGGCGGGCAAGAGCTTCGGGAGGCTGGGCGTAGTGGGCGCTTTGACTTACGGAAATTCGCCGAAAATCGAAACCGGCGAGCGCGGCGATTTCAACGTGGACGGCTCCAGGCTGTTCCAGTATTTTGACCATGTTTACAAAAACAGCGTCTCGGTGGGCGGGCTTTTCAACATGGCTTACAAGCTGTCCAACCGGAGCAAGTTGCAGTTCAACAACACCTATACCGTCTCGGCTGACGACCAGTTGGGCGACAGAATGGGCGACAACTTGGAACAAACACGAATAGAAAATTCAAACTCATTTTACTACGCCGGCAATAGCCTTTACACCAGCCAGGTGATCGGCGGGCACGCTTTTACCCGGCGCCAGATAAAGCTCGGCTGGGCGCTCGGCTACAACCGCATTACCCGCGACATCCCCAGCTACCGCCGGATGCTGTACACCCAAAACTTCGGCACGCCGGAGGAAGAAAATCCTTTCGTGGCCGCTGTGCCTTTCGGCAACCCCTCCCCGAATTTTGCAGGTAACTTTTACGCCAAACAATCGGAGAACTTCTACACCGGCAAGCTCGACCTGACCGTGCCTTTTCTCCTCAACGCTAAAAAAGGAAGTTTTAAAATGGGCGGATTATGGGAGGACAAAAACCGGGAATTCAACGCCCGCCTCTTTGGCTTCATCTCCACCTTGCAGACGCCGCAGGAGCTTTTCCTGCTGCCAATCGGCGAGATTTTCGCCCCGGAAAACATCGGCCAGCAGGGTTTCAAGATGAAGGAAACCACCGACCGCTCCGATAGCTACACCGCCGGTTCCGTCTTGATGGCGGGCTATGGAATGCTTGAGCAATCGCTGACTGACCGCCTGCGCTTCACCGGCGGTGTGCGCGTCGAAAGTTTCAACCAAACGCTGAATTCTTTTAAAATCCTCAGCACCACGCCAGTGAAATTGGATACCACACTCGTGGACGTGTTGCCCAGCGCCCACCTCATCTACGCGTTGAGCGACAGCACCAACCTCCGCGCTTCGGTGGCGAAGACGGTGGCCCGACCAAACTTCCGGGAACTGGCGCCTTTCTCCTTCTTCGACTTTTTCATGTTTGCCGGGGTGAACGGCAACCCGGCCCTCGAACGCACCAAAATCTGGAACGCCGACCTGCGCTTCGAGACCTACCGCCGGGGCGGGCAATACTTTGCCGTGTCGGTGTTTTACAAACATTTCAACAACCCCATCGAGCAGGTTTTTAACAACGCAGCAGGTGCGGGCACCCGCAACTTCCAGTGGCAAAACGTGCCTTCGGCCTACGACCTCGGCGGCGAGGTGGAGGGCCGCATCAAACTCGGCCGGCTGGCCGGGTTCCTCAAAGATTTCACCGTGTTTGGCAACCTGTCCTACATTTTTTCCAAAGTGGACGTGAGCCAAATCCCCGGTGCATTGGAGCGCCCGCTTTTCGGGCAGTCGCCTTATTTGGTGAACGCCGGTTTGAATTACGACAATCCGGAATTTGGGTTTTCTTCATCGCTCCTGTTCAATCGCATTGGCCGCCGCGTGTGGTTGGTTGGGCAAGACCAATACCTGCATACTTACGAAGCGCCCCGCAGCGTCGTGGATTTTCAGTTGACTAAAAAGTTAAACCGCTTTGGTGAGTTGAAACTGACCATCGGCGACCTGCTCAACCAGGAGGCCGTGTTTTATCAGGACTATAATGACAACGGGAGGTATGATGCTGTTTCCGATAAAAAGATTGCCGGGCAGCGGTTTGGGGCGAATGTGTCCTTAGGTTTTAGCTATTCATTGAGCGGGGAATAAAAAGATTCTACTGCTCCAAGCACTTCGTGAAACGGTTTTAGTAAAATGCCCGGTTCCTTCTTCAAAGAAGTCCTTCGGACGAGCGGCGGGGTTTTGAACCCCGCATCTATTTCCGAAAAAGCGGGGTTCAAAACCCCGCCGCTCAGCAGCCTCCGCTTTGCGGCACGGAGGCGGCCGGGCAGTTATCAAAAATTTTCCAAATAATTCCGGTAGGGTTTTTTCTCTGATTGTCGTTTCATTGGCAAACATTTTTGGCCTGCTGCACCTAATTTTACCAAATCCTTCCAAAACCAAAGGGCTTAAAAACTTCAAACCTTTCCAATATGACAGTTTCAACGCTTGACCGCCGGTCGTTTCTCCAAAAGCTCGGAAAGCCTGAGCCACGGCACGAATTGGACACTAAATCCGGCAAGGGCAAATACCTGCTGCCCCTCCACGAAATCAGGGAATTGCCCCCGGTGCCCCCTGCCGCTACCACCGTCACCATCAATGGCGGGCTGGAACCCTACGCCGGCCCCTGGGGCTACGAACAGGCCGGCCACCTCTTGCGCCGCACGGGCTTCGGGCTGAAAAAAACAGACCTCGACCTGCTGCTCTCCCTGACCATGAGCGACGCCGTGGACCACCTCCTCGACCTGCCCCCCGACGCGCCCGCTCCCCCCGTGAACAACTACAACAACCCCGACTACACCGACCCCGCCGTAGCCTCCGGCGATGTATGGGTAAATGCGGACTACGACGTGGCCGCCGAGGGCTACCGCATCGAGAGTTTCAGGGGGTGGTGGACCAACCTGATGCTCACGCAGGAGGCCAGCATCCTCGAAAAAATGACCCTCTTTTGGCACAACCATTTTGCCACCAAAACGGCGGCTGTTTTTTATGGTAAAACCAATTACCAGCACAACGCCAAGCTGCGCGCCAATGCGCTGGGCAATTTCAAGGAACTGGTGAAAACCGTCACCCTCGACCCCATGATGCTGTATTTCCTCAACGGCGTGCTCAATGGCAAAGACGCCCCCGACGAAAACTACGCCCGCGAGTTGCAGGAGCTGTTCACCGTCGGCAAAGACGCCCCCAACCAGTACACGGAAGACGACGTGGTGGCCGCCGCCCGCGTGCTCACCGGCTGGCGTATCAACCCGCTGCCAAACGAAACTTTTTTCTACCCCATCGAACACGACACCGGCGACAAACAGTTTTCCGCATTTTACAACAACACCGTCATTCAGGGCAGCACCAACGGCGAGGCAGAACTGGACGCTTTGCTCGATATGATTTTTGCGAAAGAGGAGGTCTCGAAATTCATCTGCCGCAAGATTTACCGCTGGTTTATCTATTACGTGATTGACGAAACGGTGGAACAGAACGTCATCGAGCCGCTGGCTTTGCTTTTCCGCAACAGCAATTACGAGATAAAACCCGTGATGGAAACCCTGCTCAAGAGCGAGCATTTTTACGACGCCATCAACAAGGGCTGTTTTATTAAAACCCCCGTGGATGTCGTCGTGGGCACGTTGCGCAGCTTCAACCTCGGCATCCCCGGCAGCACCCCCTGGGACGACTTCGTGATGAAATACTACCTGTCCTATTTCCACGGCATCCTCCAGATGTTGCCCGGCGACCCGCCCAATGTGGCCGGGTGGCAGGCCTTCCGGCAGTCGCCCTTGTATTACCGCATGTGGATAAACGGCGACACCGCCCGCAACCGCAATTATTACACAGACATACTCTCGACCTATTTCTTAGAGTCCGACAACGACCAGCTCAAAATTGACCACGTCGCCTTCGCCACCCAGTTCGACAACCCCGACAACGCCAGCGCGCTGGTTGAGGATGTGACCAATTTGCTGCTGCCGCAGCCGATTTCCGAAACCAAAAAGGCGCTGCTCAAAACCGTGCTCCTCTCAGGTCTGCCCAATGACACCTACTGGACGGTGGCCTGGTACGATTACGCCAACAACCCCGGCGACCAGATGGCTTTTCAGGTGGTCAACATCCGCCTCACCCTGCTTCACAAATACGTGATGAACCTCCCGGAATATCAATTGGCTTAACCCGCATCCGCCCTCTGGCGAATGACAAATTTTATAAAAATGAAAAGAAGAAAATTTCTCCGCACGGCAGGCCTGACCACAGCAATGGCGCCGTTTGTCTATAATGGGTTTTCCATCCACCCCATGGCGCGCAATTCTTTTTTCAGCACTTTGGGGGCTGCCGCCCAATTGAATGACCGGGTGATGGTTTTCATCGAACTCACCGGCGGCAACGACGGCCTCAACACCCTCATCCCCCTCGACCAGTACGCCACGCTGGCCAGCCACCGCAGCACCCTGCTCATTCCCGAAAACAAAGTGCTCGGCCTCGATGGCACGGATGCCACCGGCCTGCACCCTGCCATGACGGAGTTGCAAGGGCTGTACAACGATGGCCTGCTTTCCATCGTCCAAAACGTGGGGTACCCCAACCAGGACTACTCCCATTTTCGCTCGATGGACATCTGGCAAACAGCTTCCGGCAGCGGCGAGCATTTGGAAACGGGCTGGCTCGGCCGCACACTCGAAGGCGAGTATCCGGGCTTCCCCAATGGCTACCCCAACGCGGACAACCCCGACCCCCTCGCCATCCAAATCGGCTCCATCACGCCAATAGCCCTCATGGGTTCGGCCTTCCCGATGGGCATGTCCATCAGCGACCCCGATTCGTTTTACGAGTTCGTCAACGACCTCACGGAGCCTACGCCGGCCACGCCCTACGGCGATGAACTGGCATACATTCAGCTCGTGATGCAGCAATCGCAGCAGTATTATGGGGTCATTAAAAACGCGGCGGAAAGCAGTCAGAACCTGTCGTCGAAATACCCGCCCGATTACGAGAATCCGCTGGCCGACCAGTTGAAAGTAGCGGCACGCCTCATCGGCGGCGGTTTGCAAACGCCGGTTTACTTAGTTTTCATCGGCGGCTTCGACACGCACAGCGAGCAGGTGAGCGGCCCCGGCAGCACGGACACGGGCAATCACGCACAGTTGCTCCACCAAATTTCCCAGGCCATCTGCGCCTTTCAGGACGACATCACCCTCATGGGCATGGCAGGCAAAGTGTGCGGCATGACGTTTTCGGAGTTCGGCCGCACCATTGCCTCCAATGGCAGCCTCGGCACCGACCACGGAGCGGCGGCGCCGCTGTTCGTCTTCGGCCAGGGCGTGAACCCCGGCATCATCGGCGCCAATGCCAGCATTCCGGCGGTACTGCCCGAATCGGCAGACGTGCCTATGCAGCACGACTTCCGCTCGGTGTATGCCAGCGTGCTGCAAGACTGGTTCGGCATCGAAAACTGGGACAGCATCCTCTTCGATAATTTCGACATCCTGCCCATTTTCAAAAGTGCCACGCCGACGCGCCAGGTTTATCCCGATGCCTTCTCGGTGGGCAATTATCCGAACCCGGTGATATCAGGCGCCACCATCACTTTCACCTCCACCAATGCGCACGTGGCCATCAACCTGCTCGACGGGCAGGGCCGCTTCTTGCGCAACATTGCCGAAGGCAACTACCCGGCAGGGCCGCAGAAAGTGCAGTTCAGCCGCGGGAGCCTGCCCAGCGGGGCGTATTACTACCAGGTGCGTATGAACGGGGTGGCGGTGACGAAAAAGATGCTGGTGATGTAAGGATTGATTTTCCTTCTTTTGAATAAAGTTATTTGTTCCAAAATTTTGAAAGCCCGCCGGTGCTGTGGCGCCGGCGGGCTTTTTTTAGTTGCTTTTTTTGATGCTATGCTTTCGAGCGCCATGTTTTGTACATTTAGAAATCGTTGGCCACTGGTCAAAAGCTAACGGCTAAAAGTATAATAATGGTATCCCCTCATAAATTAATGGGAGTTTTCCAAAATTACGCGGTATTTTCGAGCGGCAGGGTTTTGAACCCTGCGTTTCGGGTACGAAAACGCAGGGTT
>SCUG01000503.1 GCA_004297645.1 Saprospiraceae bacterium
GGCCCGCCTCCGGGCAATGCTGGGCCAAGCAGTTTGTCCCGCAGCATAGGACACAAAATCTTATTCGGTTATTTCAATGAACTTTTTTTTACCCCCCTTTTCGGAGGGGACTCATAGCTTGAAACATTTTTTGAAACTATTTCTCTTCGTGACTGCAAACTCGAAATAGCGAGTCGAAGTAATTACCTTTCAAAATATCTCGTTATGAAAAAGAATATCCTGGTTTTGTTGACGGCCATTTTCGCTTTCGGTTGGCCAGTCGTTGTAGTCGCTCAGTACGAAGACCTGTACTACAACCCTGACAAGGACAGCTCATATTATGACGACTACAACTATTCTTCCCGCATCCGTCGCTTCCATCGCCCCTATAAGGGCCTAAATTATTTCGACCCTGACACGGTGGTTTTTACGAAATCGATCATCAACGGCCAATCCATTGAAACCGGCAACGTTTGGATCGTCGCCGTCAGCATCCACCACTATCAAAACAAAGGCCGTTTGAACGACGTGGACTTTGACGTCTACGGCGCTTATGCATTCAGCGAACTCTATCAAACGCGGCAATTGACCTTTTCTCCCCCTATCATCCTGATAGATCGGAATGCACGGCGCTCGGAAATCCTCAAGATGCTGGAAAGCACTTTTGTCAACAACCCCGAACTCACCAGTGACGACATGATTCTGTTCTACTTCTCCGGACACGGCGGGATGGCGGGCAGCAGCATCGGTATCTGCCCTTACGATTACAGCGGCGACACGCGTGACCTGATTAGTGAACAAACAATCCAGGACATCCTGCGCCGCAGTCGTGCTCGGCATAAAGTGTGCTTCATTGAAGCCTGCAAGACCAAGGTGCAAAGCTTAGAAATTACCGACCCCCGCCTTTTGGAAAGTTTCAATCGGCAGCGCCGGAACGTCGGCAACGGGTTGGTTTTCATCACCAGCACCGAGGCAGGAAAAGAATCATTGGGCCCATCCAATATCGGCGGCTATTTCTCCCATTTTCTGGTACGAGGGCTGAAAGGCGAAGCCAATACCAATAACGACGCCTTCATCACAGCGGGAGAATTGTTTCCTTTCGTCCAAGACAATGTGAAGAAGGCGACCCAAAACCAGCAAGTCCCACAAATCAATGACAATTACGACCCATCCATGCCGCTGATGGTGCTACCGTCCAAATTGCCTAAAGAGCCGATACCACCAAAAGAAGAATCTGAAGCACAAAACAAGATTATTTCACAAAGAGTTAAAGACCTTGAAATCAGGGTTACTTCCGTTAAGAAATCTTCAAATTCGATAGATGTCACTCTTAAATTTATTGCCTTTCGTGAAGGATACGGAACAGGATATGCACTAAAGGCAGCTGGTTCAGATGGGCTAGCCGATTACTGGAAATTTTCTCCTTCTGCCAATGGGAAATTGGTTGATAATTTGGGTAACGAATATAAAATAAGTACTATAACTGGCTTGGGTTATGCACGAGAAGTAAGTGATTGGACAGTATTGAAAACGGGTGAGGAAGCGATTGCTAATATTGAATTCTCAAGCAATTCTTCTAGACAAAATATAGGAAGTACTTTCGATTTTTATCTTGAAATTTGGGTTGCATATTCGGATGGAAATCGTAAATCAGCAAAGATGGCCTACACTATCAATTTTAGAGGCGTTAAACTTAACAATTGATATCCCGCTGGCAGTAGGTCTTCATCATTAACAAACTCCCTGCCGGGCTCGCTGGTGCTAAGTTTTCTTCAATCAACAAACCCACTGGCGAGACGTTTTTTTTT
>SCUG01000504.1 GCA_004297645.1 Saprospiraceae bacterium
TAGGGGTGTTAAGAGAAATAATTTCGACGCTGAAGGACGCTGATTCTTATGATTTTTTATGAAATAAAAAATCAGGAACAGCGTGAAATCATAAAGAACCAGCGTCTTTCAGCGTCAAAATAACCGTTTGGAATTTTTCTCTTAACACCCCTAATGCATGAATGATGAATTGCCCGGTATGGGAGATTCGCATTCATCTTCCAAAATAAAACTTTACCCGCATGAAAAATTTACTTTTCTCAGCATTCGCCCTGTTGGTACTTTACAGTTGCCAACAGACTGGAAAATCTGCACAAAACATGAGTTACCCATCTATTAAAGTGGCCTATCCGCAAACAGCCACCGGAGGTGTGAAAGACGTCTATTTCGGTACGGAAGTGTCCGACCCCTATCGCTGGCTGGAAGTGGACACCGCCGCAGCCGTGGAAGACTGGGTGAAATCGGAAAACAAAGCCACCTTCGAGTATTTGAGCAAAATCCCATTTAGGGACAAGGTCAGGCAGCGGTACGAGGAGCTGTTCAATTATCCAAAATTCTCTGCACCCTTTCAGGTGGGAGAATACTTCTTTTTCTCAAAAAACGACGGGTTGCAAAACCAATCCGTGATTTACCGCCAAAAAGGCCTTGATGGCCAGCCTGCCGAGTTTTTGGACCCCAACAAACTATCGGCCGAAGGTACCACAACCGTGGACATCGTGGGCATCTCCAACGACAACAAGTATGTCACGGTGAGCCGCCAGGATGCCGGTTCAGACTGGCAGCAGTTCCAGGTGTACGACGTGGAAACAATGCAAAAATTGCCGGACGAACTCCATTGGGTAAAGTTCAGCAGTGCCTCCTGGTGGAAGGACGGGTTCTTTTATAGCCGCTATCCTGAACCGGCAGAAGGTATGGAGCGCTCTGGAAACAACGTAAATCACTCCCTGTATTATCACAAACTCGGCGACCCGCAGAGCGCCGACAAGCTGATTTTTGAAGACAAGGTTCATCCAGATTATTATCATTTTTGCTACACCACCGAAGACGACCGCTACCTCATATTAACGCAAATGCCTGGCACCGATGGGTACGCCACTATGTACAAGGATTTGGAGAAAGGCGGCGATTTCGTCACGCTCTTCGAGGGGTTCAAAAACAAAAGCGATGTCATTCATCACACCGGCACCAAGTTTCTTGTGAAAACCGACATAGATGCCCCCAACTATCGCCTCATCGAAGTGGACATTCTGCATCCGGAAAAAGAACATTGGAAAGACATCATTCCCGAAGGGGCAAACCTATTGCAGGGATGCAGCACCGGCGGCGGCAAGCTCTTCGCCAATTACCTCGAAAAAGCCACAGACCGCATCTACCAGTTTGAATACGATGGTACCGGTAAAAAAGAAATTCAACTGCCTGGCCTCGGCTCGGCGGGTGCGCCAAGCGGCCGGGAAGAACACAAAACCCTGTTTTATTCTTTCACCTCCTTTCTCTACCCGCCCACCATTTTTAAATACGACGTGGCCACCGGGCAGTCTTCTGTTTTCCAAAAAACAAGTTTGAAATTCGACCCCGGAGAATACCAGGAAAATCAAGTGACCTACAAAAGCAAGGACGGCACGCCGCTGACCATGTTTGTAGTGCACAAAAAGGGCCTGCGGATGGACGGCAACAACCCCTGTCTGCTTTATGGATATGGCGGATTCAACATCAACCTGTCGCCGTCATTTAGCGCCTCCCGCATTTTGCTGTTAGAAAACGGGGGCGTCTTTGCCATGCCCAACTTGCGCGGCGGCGGGGAGTACGGCGAAAAATGGCACCAGGCCGGCATGCTTTTGAAAAAGCAAAACGTATTCGACGATTTCATCGCGGCAGCAGAATTCCTCATTGCCGAAGGCTATACGTCGAGTCCCAAGCTCGGTATTCAAGGAGGTTCCAACGGCGGCTTACTCGTAGGTGCCTGCATGACTCAGCGCCCCGAATTATTTGCCGTGGCATTGCCTGCCGTTGGCGTAATGGATATGCTGCGCTACCATAAATTCACGGTGGGCAAGGGCTGGATCCCGGAATACGGCTCATCGGAACAAAGCCAGGAGATGTTTAAATACCTGTTCAGCTATTCCCCATTACACAATATCAAAACTGGAGTGAAGTACCCTTCGACGATGATTACCACCGCCGACCACGACGACCGCGTGGTGCCCGCCCATTCGTTCAAATTTGCAGCTACCCTGCAAAAGGCACATGCCGGCGACAACCCCGTCATCATTCGCATTGAGACGAATGCCGGCCACGGGGCCGGGAAGCCCACCTCCAAAATTATTGACGAATACGCCGACCTCTATTCTTTCTTTTTTTACAACACAAATGCAACAGTGAAGTATAGCACAGATTGATGATGGACGGAAGACAGCGGACGGCGGACATCCGCCGTCCTAATTCAGAGACTTTTGTCACTCAAGGTGGTGAATCCTTGCGTTTGATGTTCCCAAAAATTACATTTGCGCCCCGACGGTGATTTGGTTGGAACCTGGAATTTCGCTATTTCGACAATAGGACCATTAATACTTCTTGTCCCCCTATTAACAGCAGTTTTT
>SCUG01000505.1 GCA_004297645.1 Saprospiraceae bacterium
GGTGCCAATAGCCAGGTTAGCAGCAGCTCATGCAGCCTTGAAACAATAAACAATTCTATTCCGCTCTAAAATGGCAGGTGAAATCTGTTGGCGTATGAGCACATTTTTGCCACGCATTGAAATTTCACAAGAAACATCAACCACTTATGAATAAAATCACGCTCACCTTGCTCTTTCTCACCACCCTTTACAGTTGTGGCAGAAACGAAACTGCACAATCTCAAAAATTAGAATCCCCCGGCAAGACCGTCGCGGTGCAAGTAGAAATGACGGCAAGCGGCCAGCCTCAATATTCTGTGAGTTTCAACGGGAAAGAGGTCATCGCCCCGTCGTTGCTGGGCCTTGACATCAGTGGCCAAAATTTTAAGAATGGCTTCAGAATCACCCACCAAAAAACCCGCACTTACGACGGTACCTGGAAGCCTCCTTACGGCGAAGTGGCTGAAATCCGCGAGCATTTCAACGAGCTTACGCTCGAACTTGAAAATGCCGGAGGGCAAAAAATGAATCTCGTGTTTAAAACCTTTGACGACGGCGTTGGCTTTCGCTATGAAATTCCGGCGCAGCCAGGCATCAAAGAACTCGTCGTGGACGACGAACTCACCCAATTCCAACTGCCTGCCGACAATAAGGTGTGGTGGATTCCTGGGGATTGGGATAGCAACGAACACGTTTACACCACCTCCAAAGTGAGTGAAATAGATGCCACGCCCTACAACGAGATGGAGACCCCCATCCACACCCAACATATCGTGGACGTTCACTCTGTGCAGACACCGTTAGCCATGCAAATGGCCGATGGCACTCACCTCGTCATCCACGAAGCAGCGCTTTGGGACTACCCTGCCATGCAATTGCACGTGGATAGTCTAACCTTCTCAGCAGCGCTCATTCCATCTGCCAATCCGCCTGTGAAAAGCGTGAACAAACTGCCGTTCAAAACGCCATGGCGCTCCATCCTCACCGCCAAAAATGCAGCCGGTATCATAGAATCGAAACTCACGCTCAACTTAAACGACCCCTGCCAATTGGAGGATGTGTCGTGGATAAAACCCATGAAATACGCCGGCATCTGGTGGGAAATGCACGTGGGCATCAGCACCTGGGACCTCAGCGCTTCGCAAGACATGAGTTCCGCTACCAACAGGACAGCCTCCAACCACCACGGAGCTACTACCGCCAATGCAAAAAAGTACATTGACTTCGCCGCCAGGCACGGTTTAGACGCAGTGCTCATTGAAGGCTGGAACGTGGGCTGGGAAGACTGGTTTGGCCATTGGAATGATTCGGTGTTTAGCTTCACCACCCCCTATCCCGATTACGACATCGAATTTTTATCAAAATACGCGGCTGATAAAGGCGTGAAAATCATCATGCACCACGAGACTTCTTCGGCAGTGCCAAACTACGAAAGCCAGATGGAGGCAGCTTACGATTACATGACCGCACACGGCATGAACGCTGTAAAAACGGGTTATGTGGGGAAAATCATCCCGCGGGGCGAATACCACGACGGCCAATGGATGTTGAACCATTTCCGCCGCGTAGCGGAAGCTACCGCCCGCCACAAAATCATGCTCAACGCACACGAGGCTGTCAGGCCTTTCGGCCAATCGCGAACTTACCCCAACTGGTTTGCGTGCGAGGCTGCCCGCGGCAACGAGTTCAACGCGTGGAGCGCGGGCAATCCGCCGGAGCATGAAACCATCATGCCGTTTACCCGCATTCAGGGCGGAGGGTTCGACTACACCCCCGGCATTTTCGAAACCCGCATGAGCGCCTACGACCCCAAAAAGAAGGAGGTGGTGCATACCACCGTAGCCAAACAATTGGCGCTGTACGTCACGATGTACAGCCCACTGCAAATGGCCGCCGACTTGCCGGAAAACTATGAAAAACGCCCCGGCGTCTTCAAATTCATCGAAGACGTCCCGGTGGATTGGCAGGACACGAAAGTGCTGCACGCTGCCATTGGCGACCACATC
>SCUG01000506.1 GCA_004297645.1 Saprospiraceae bacterium
CGGTTGCCGCTAACGGTGGCATCTACGCTGTTTGCGGCTGCGTTGGGTTTGCGGGTTGGGTTTGGCGGCGGTTGGCGTGAGTGCGTTGTTTGTGGCATTTTCTTCTTTTCGCTACGGAAGTATTATCTTCCTTGTATTTGTTCCATCCTTGTCAATCAGGTAGAAGCCCCACTCGCTGTCATACTTGCAATTCGGAGCGCTATATAATGTCCTTTTATTGATTAAAATTTCCTCTCCATTTGGTCTGACTGATAAATTCCAATAACCTTCTTGAGTTAACTTTCTTTTTATGATGGTGAAACTGCCCGTATTCAGGTCTGTTTTACCAATCACGCCCAATGCACACCACACGATACTATTTTGATTTGGTAAGCGAGATGTTGAAAGTACATAATACTCCACAAAATCTCCTGCTATATCGTGAAGCAACTTTGTCTCATTATTTTCAATGTTAAATGATTTAATTTTTGAACTATTTGAATTTAATGTTAAATAACAAATCCTGTTATCATCAATCCAACTCCATGCACTTGAAAAGGACAATTCTTCCAAGGTGTCGATAACGCTGCCATTAGAATTGGCAATGAAAAAGTATTGGCTTCCCTGTATCTCCGCATTAAATGCAATCCTCTCACCGTCTGGGCTCCACTTTGGATAACGGTTGTAGTCCCCAACAAAGGTCAATTGTGTCAGACTGTCCCCGTTCGCCTTTATCTTCCAGATATTCTGGTCGTCAGCTGTAAATATCAGCCAATCCTTGACACTCCAATCCAAACCGTACAAGGCATTGTTCACAATCATCTTCTTCTCGCCTGCGCAAAAGTCAGCTATCCATAATTCTGACCCGACCTCGAGGGTCGTGTTGTCGAACCTGTAATAGGCAAGCTGTTCCGGGTTTTTCGGGTTGAAGCAAGGTTCGGTGTAATCATACGGAATAGCGGAAGAATATAATTCTTCACAGTCAACAATGCAGGTATCACCGCAGGGCATAAAGGTGCTGTCATCAACCTCGGCAGCCAACTCCATAAAATCGTCCAGTCCCTTCATGCAGTTGTTTACAGGTGGGGTAGGACTTCCTTCATCATCGCAACAGGAAGAAACAACTATTGAGAACATGGCGAGGATAATGAACGCTCTTTTCATGATGGTCTCATTTTTTAAAGGCGGAAGCCGGGCTGTTCGACAACAGCCCGGCTTCTATGCCTTGTGGTTTAGAATTTTATAAACTTGGAGGAGAAGGATTTGCCACCAGTTTGGAGCAAACAAGTGTAAACGCCCTGCGGCAACTGACTGATGCCGATGCTCATGTCGCTACCCGCGTTGACTTGCTGTAGCATCACCTGCCTTCCCGAAAAATCAAGGATTGACAACTGGCAATCACCGGGTCTTTCGTTTCCCGGCAAAGCGATGGTTAGCTGGTTTGTCGCCGGGTTCGGGAATAATTGCATCATGCCAGCCACTACTTCGCTGGTGGCAGTCGAGGCACAGCCAATGAGCGAATAGGTGAGTTGAGCATCGTCCGGGGAGGCGGGTATCCAGCCCTCGATGCTGCAATCGCCATTTTTCAGGTAGTAAACATATCCTTCGAGCGGTGCAATGCCCGTGGTGGGGGCGCTCGTAATCAATACGTTCTCAACAGGTATAAGCAGGTTCTGACCGCCCACCGTCTCATAGTGCCTGAACACGGTGGAAGAACTGTGCCGCTCCCAATAGTGGGTAATGGTCGAGTTGGCTGGAAGCGGGTGCGCAACTGTGGCAGTCACTTTGTAAACGTCCGCCGTGTATGCCCCAGCATCAAATGTCTGACCATTCTCGGTTGTATAAGGCTCTGTCAGTTCGAGGGTCACTCCCGTTTCAAGCAATTGCTGCGTCTTCGTGGACGTGTTCACATCTGTCCCGAAGTGATAGACATGGCAGTCCGGGCCCTCAATCATCTGGAGGGCTGCACCTGCGTTTAGTCTTCCATGCCCAGTTTGCCCGTCGTATCCATTGGCTCCAACATCCGTTGCCGACGCTTGAATGATGTATTCAATATCTTCTTGAACAAGTTGGGTGCCTTGCGATGCTGCATAACCTATCATCAAGGCTGCAAGCCCCGTTGCATGTGGTGTTGCCCCTGACGTGAAGCTTATGCCCCCATAAGCTTGGTCAGAGGGTGTGGTAGTGTTTGGCAAAAAATTCGCTGCTGACCTTGCCAATTGCCAACGACTCGGCGCAGCGATGTCAATGGGTTCACCAAAACGACATTCTGGGTTATATAGTCCATTGGTACCTGTTCCACCTACACAAAGCACCCATTCATCTTGGGCTGTGCCAGGGTATCTGGGCGAATTGGGATTTGATGGGTTCGGGTCATTGGCTGAATTTCCCCTCGATGCACAAACAACCACCCCCATTCGGTTTGCGTGGTGCAATTTTTCCCTTAGTAGGGAAAGGTTATTGTCAGAAATCTCATCGTCATTATATCCTCCGCTACAGTTAATGACCTGGACTTCATAATCATCCACAGCATCACCAAATGATTCGATGAATTTGTCCTGCCCTGCTCCAAATGATTTGAGGGCGACTAACCTGACTCCATCTGCACTTCCACTCCCACCCGCAATGCCTGCCACACCAATTGCATTGTTGCGAACAGAACCAACGATACTGGCAACCCTTGTGCCGTGGTCGGTAACATCATTCTCATTGTTGGACAAAATATCCGAGCCATTCGTGTAATCCATCCCCCCGATGACCACCGTGCCAGCAAAATCTTCATGTGACCACCTGACCCCGGTATCAATGATTGCAACTTTAACGTCCGAACTGCCGCCCCCGGCAATGCACCAAGCCTCTTCCATGTTTATGTCCCCATCGGGGTAAGTGGCAGTCGGGTGAAGATTTCCTTGGTTCACATAAAGTGGGTCGTTCGGCTCGCAATCGTCCGGGGTTACGAATTGGTTTACCTCTGCATACCTTATACAACATTTCAATTTGCTGTCCTCTAATATTTCGCTGATATCCGTCTCGTCAAGGGAACGGGAACCTGACAGGAGTACCAAGGTATTGTAAAAGTCAGGCACCTTGATTTCCCTGCCGAGCCTCGTGGTCGCCACGCTGTCCGCCGTCGTCATGTTCCGGTGGATTTTCACGGCTACCCAGTCGCCGACGGCATTGCCCGATAGTTGTTCTATCATTGTTTGCAGGCAGAAGTTGTCGTCAAGTATATCCCCGAGCCTACCATAACGGAGGTCTGTGTTGTCAATGAACGAGTTCTTTACAACACCCGGCTTGAAACGAACGATGACCTCGTCTTTCAGGTGGGCGGGGTTGCCAGATTGGTCGAGAACTTGGTCCTGCGGGCGCAAAAAGGTGTTTATCTTGTAGCTTGCATAGGACTTACCGGACTGCTTCCGTACCAGAGAGGTCAGGAAAATCTCATCCTCCTGGTTCAGTACCAACCCAAGCGGTCTGTTTGATTGAACATCGGCATTTTTGATTTCTTTCTCCCAGATGACCTCCCCAGAAGGGCCGTAAGAGGTGACGACCATTGCGCCCTTCAAATCGCCTGCTACAATGATATTTTCATTGGCATCCACAGCGACCGCCCTGCCCTTCGATAGCACGTCCTGCGGGTGTACCGTCCTTTTCTTTGCCCAAGCCAGGTTGCCGTCCCCCTTGTATTTCAGGGTCAGGATGTCGCTGCCACCCTGCTGTGTGGAACTCCAGCCCGTCAGGGTAATGCCGCCAGAAGCACCACAAATAATAGCGGAAACGCTGTCCACCTTCGCCCCGCTGTCATAGTCCTGCACCCAAGACACTCCGAGCGAGGAGGTCAGCTTGATGGTGCGGATGTCGTAATCAGTGCCGTTGGCTGTCTTGATGCC
>SCUG01000507.1 GCA_004297645.1 Saprospiraceae bacterium
GGCTTCGGCATGGTCATCCCCCAATTGCTGGGCTGTGGCATGCCGGTTATTGTTACGACGAACACGGCTGGTGAAGATATTATCGAAAATGGGTACAATGGTTTTATAGTTCCAATTCGTGACCCGGATGCCATTGCAGACAAGATTACTTATTTGTATGAAAACCGGCCGGAATTAGAAAAGATGAAAGTCAACGCCGAAGCCACGAGTAAGATGGGCTTCACATGGGATGATTACGGGAGGCGCTATGTGGAAAACTTAGAAAATCTGATTGCCTGATGAGGTGCATTTTAGTGTCCATATATTCTAATCCCACCCATTATCCCCCGACTTTGAACGCATTGAGTGAATTATCCAGGCACTTTGAGGAGGTGGACGTGCAATACCGCCCGTACGGCTCCGCCAAATGGAATTATCCCGAAAACATAAAGTTGCATCCCAGCGGGGCCATTATGAGCGCCAGAGAGCAAGAAGCACTTCCACTTCACAGAAGGTGGGGGTTGGTTGCCGGTTTTATAAAAGATATGGTACTGTTGTGCAGGGAAAAAAATCCTGAAGTGGTACTATTATTTGACCCCTTGCCTTTGATGGCTTTTTTCGTGGCAAGAGTATTTCTGCGCCACCAGCCTATAGTTTGGTATCACAACCACGATGTTCTGGCGCACGGCAACCTGAAAAAGTTTTCATTGGCGTGGCTTGCAGCCGGGGCGGAGAAGCGCATGTTTCGTCACTTAGACATTTTCAGCCTGCCAGCCGATGAACGAAAGGCTTATTTTCCTATGAAATTTTTTAAAGGAAAGTATTTTTTCCTGCCCAATCTCCCCGCCACCACTTTTTACCAGAAGTATCTTAGTAATCCTTTCGGCAATGCCCTCAGACTGATTTATCAGGGGACCATCACTGAGCGACGTGGCATTGAGGAAGTTATCTCCATTTTACCATGCCAGGTCAACGGCAAAGATGTACACCTTATACTGGCTGGCTGGGTATATGGTGATTATGGAGAAAAACTATCCAAACTCATAAAAGAGCGAAACGCCGGGAAGTTCGTCGAGATGAAGGGGTACATCGCATACCATGAACTGCCGGAATTAACATCTTCATGCCATATCGGTATGGCCATGTACACTCAAGTGGGTCTGATATACACAACGCTCGGTACCGCTTCTAATAAGATGTACGAGTATGCTGCTGCCGGACTGCCAGTGCTCTATTTTGACAACCCTCACTTCCAGGAGCATTTAGGTAAATACGAATGGGCATTCCCGGTTGATTTGTCGAAAGAATCTTTACTGAAGAGCCTTAAAACTATTGATGACCACCTCGATCAACTTTCCCAGGCAGCCCGCAGGGATTTCATGAATGGCCTGAATTACGAACAGCACTTTCAGCCTATGAGTGAATACCTGAATAAATTGGCCCCTGCAACATGAGCGAATATTCAAAACCTGCTATTTCTGTAGTAATACCGATTTATAACCCCAATCCCACTTTTTTCAGCGAATGCCTGGAGTCAATACTGAAACAATCTCATGATGATTTTGAAATCATCATTTCCGACGACGACACAACTGACCAATCCAGAAATATTCTTAGGCATTTCCCTTCTGAAAAAATCAAATACCGGCACAATCCCGGCCCAAAGGGCATTTTCTCCAACCTCAACCATGCCCTTCAGTGCAGCGCTGGTGAGTACCTACAGATTTTTTGTCAAGACGACCGCATGTACCCTGACTACCTTGCCAGACAACAGCAGGCGCTACAAAAATACCCGAGTGCGGTATTTGTTTATGCTCAGTGCGACGTCATTGACGAGCGAGGCGACATCAAGGCACCCTGCGCCAACCCTGGCACGCCCGGCAACCACTATCTGCTGGTGCCAGCCCCCAAAGCCATCAACTGTTTTTTTAAATACGGTTGCCTGCCCGGCAATTTATCCACCGTCATGATGCGGAGGAAACTGTACGAAGAATTAGGACCATTCAATGTCAACTACCCCTACGCTGGTGACTTCAAGTATTGGGTGGACGCTATCCTTCGGCACGACTTTGTTATTAATCTTGTGCCGCTCCTCAATGTGAGGAACCACGAGAAGCAGGCCAGCCAGATACTCGGCGCTGGTCAGTGGACCGCTGACACAACCCCAATCTACAACACCTTGCTCGACCACCTGAACATCAGGAAAAGCAGGTTGTATGCAAGGCTTTTTATCAACGAAAACTTTGGCGTACAGAGTTTTTATGCCATTCTAAAGGCTGCTTTACTAAAGCAAGAACTGGCCCGCCTAACCGAATTGTCGGCGCTTCACAAAAGACCATTTAACCTTTGGTTGATTGCCTTATTATTCCTCATCACTCTCCGGCAGCGAATCAGGCTTTTCAAGCTGGAGGAAATCAGTTTGTTTGACAAATAACAAGGGTATATGATTTCTCATCGCATTACATTGATTTTTCTTGCAGGAGCCACTTTGGCAGTACTCCTCCGGGAGAATTCACTGTACGACATCGAGTTCATACTCCCCTTTGGCACCGTGCTTTTTGCCTTCTATTTCATCAAATTGTTGGTGAACTTTGGCAAGCGAATGCTGGTAGGGGACGTACTGGAGGTGATGAGCGTGACTTATCTTCTGTTTGTACCCGCACTGTTCAAGAGTTACGACACGGAGTACCTGGAGCAAATCCAACTGCAAATGCCCATGTCGGAGAAGTATTTTGTTTTAGCCATCCCCACTGTAATGGCCACCTTGATTGGCCTCGCTCTGCCCTTGTTCAACAGATATGCGAACGAGAAAAACATCATCAAAGCCAATGAAGACCCTACTTTTCAGAAAGTGGGAATGATATTGTTCGTCAGTGGAATGGCCTTTACTTTCATCAACAATGTGTTTCCGATGGGTTTCATTTCTGAATTTTTGTCGGGTTTGGCAAAAGTCGGGGTGTTATACCTGTTATTTTCAGGGCATCGTCTGAAGTTGGTCATCCTTTATTCATACTTAGGTATGATACTGCTCGAATC
>SCUG01000508.1 GCA_004297645.1 Saprospiraceae bacterium
GGCTTCGTCTGCAACCGCCCCAACGGCAGCGTCTATCTTGAAGCCGAAGGGGAGGAAATGGCATTGCAGTCGCTCATACAGTGGTGCCACCGCGGCCCGGAGTTGGCCCGCGTAGAAAAGGTGGAAGTGGAAGAAGGCGAATGGCAGAATTTTGAGACCTTTGAGGTGAAAAGGTAATCCTAAACTTCTACGAGAGAATGAAACAGTTTTTTTTTCTTTTGCTTTTTTCCGGGCTGATGCAGGCGCAATCCCAGGCCCAGTGCAAAATCGCACTTGATACCCTTGACCAATTCGATACGACACGTCTCATCGCTGCGGCTCCGGTAGTTTTGGGCTACCTCGTGCCCACAGGCGCCCTGGCCGAAGACCTCGATGGCAACATATACGCCGAAGAGGCCAAGGCCATTTTTAGTTATGCTGATGAAAACAACATCCGCTCCTTTTTTCTGACCCTCGGCGTCATCGAGCACAAATTTCACATGATAGACAAGGGCTACACCGTCATGATAAAATACGTGGATGGCCCTATTCAACAACTCCTCAATGTACCGGATGACCCTGAATTCGACCGGGACCTCATCATGTGGAAGTTCATGCACACCTGCGTCATCCCGCTCGAAGTTTTTCACATGATGAAAAACACGAGGGTCGAGAAAATCCGCATCGTTTACGATGGCTACAAAAGCACCATCGTTTTGAGCGAAGCTCAGCAAATTGCATTGCAGAATGCTGTGAAATGCGTTGAGGAAGCCCTGAGGGAAAAACTGCCGGTGCGCCCCTGACAATCTGCGGCTTCTTTGGAGCGTGCCGCAGACATGCGCCGTAGAATGGCTCACTTTTCTGAATAAAAAAATCCTCTGGCAAATTAAAAATGCCGGAGGATTTTTCATGAAAGGCACATAGTCATTGTGTCAATTGCCAAACCCTGCGCTGTTAAACATTTCGACGATTTGCCGGTCGCTGCCATTGTTCAGGTTTTCTTTCACCTCGATTTTCAGTTTGTTGTTGTACGGCGCCGGGTCAGTGATGGGGCTTTGGTAATACAGAAAGTAGATACTGTTGGCGAGGCCTTGAATCTCCTGCTGAATGCTGAGGAACATTTGCTCCAAACCGGCCACGTCGTTGGCTTTGAAATAGCGTTCCTCTTTCACAGCCAATGATTTCAGGGCCGTTTCGTCAAGGTCGGGGCTGTCCAAAGCTGCCACGTACACCTTGCGGGTGCCGAGAGCATTCTTTGCCGAATTGAGGGTGAGCACCTGCGAGGCATTGTGCCGCCCGTCGGTAAAAATGACTAAGCTGCCGTCCACGATGCCGTCAATTTCAAAAGCATCCTGCCACAAGTCCGCCACCTCGATGATGGCCCCGTACAAGTTGGTGGAATTAACCAGCCCCGACTCCGGCAATTGGTCAATGGCGGCGAGCAGGGCAGCTTTATCGGTGGTGAAGGACTGCACCCCGGTGATGTCAGCGGCGAAGGTGTAAATGGCGATTTCCTGGTTGTCCAGTTTATTTTGAATCAAGGCTTTGGCAGCAGCTTTTATCTGCGGCACCAGCCCTTCCACGCTGCGCGAAATGTCGAGCAGGAGTACATTTTTTAAAACATAAGGGATGGAGCCTTGCCCCAGCCGGATGTCAGCCTCGGTGTCAATGCGGCCGTCGTTTTCGCTGACGATGAAGTCGTCTTCCGTCAGTGTGGATACGCCGTTGTGGCTGTAATCAGTAGCCTGAAACAGCACTTGTACGGTGCGTTGCTCCGGCACCACACCGACCTCGAAGGATTTGAGGCGGTAATATTTGCTCAGGTCAACGGGGTTGGTACCGTTGTCTTTTTTACAACCGGCGATGGCCAAAAAAATGAAAACGAGGGAAAGGAGGGCGGGAATGGAGAAAGCTTTCATAATCGAATTTTTTTTGAATAACAAATGAACGATGGTGAAGTGTTCGCGTGTGCAGGGCGGGTTTCCGTTTCGGTAAAATCTTTAACGTGGAGATGGCCTGGTTTCTTATTGCACAAAAGCCCGGCCGAAATAAGTATTCCTTTAACAACGATAGAGGGATTTGGTAAAAAGATGAAATCACAGCCAGCGTACCCCTATTCAGGCAGCCCTTTTTGACTCACCGCGAAAGAATGGATCTGTTTAAAACTTCAAAACAATTTGTTCGCTGTTGCGATGGGATAAATTTAGCTTTGCGTGGGGTTGGGGTTAAAAAGGTAAGGTCTGTTTGGCAGTAGTTAGTGCGGGCCATCGCAGGATGGAAGTAGAGGAGAAACAGCCAGCCCAATCGAGGATGGCCCATTCACTGGTAAATAATCTTCGTAAATGGAAATTAAAGACGTCCCCCTCTGGCAACCTATCAGGTTTTCTGAAAATTGGGAGCGGTGCAGCTCTTCTAAGCTGGACGCCATCTTGCCTTCCTGGCTTAGAAAAAGAGAGCGCTTAAAAGAAAACGCCAACGAGTACGCCGTTTTCATGGAGCGGCTGAAACGCCAGCATGCCATCGAGACTGGCATCGTCGAAAAGCTGTACGACCTCAGCGAGGGCGTCACGGTAACTTTTATCAAAGAAGGCTTCATAGAATCATACCTGCAACATGGCGATACGAACATTCCGCAAGGGCAACTCATGGCTTACCTACAGGACAACTTAGAGGCCCTCAATTTTGCTTTTGACGTGGTGAAAAATGACCGTCCCCTCACCACCAGCTTTATCAAGGAATTGCACCAACTCATCACCCGGCATCAGGACACGGCGGAAGGCCGGGACCAATTCGGTAACCGCCTGCAAATCCCGCTTTTGAAAGGCGCTTTTAAAGAAAGTGAAAACAACCCAACGCGACCAGACGGAACCCGCTTTATTTATTGCCCGCCCATTCATGTGGAAGCTGAAATGGACAGCCTTGTTGCAATTTATGCCGAATTGGAAACGCAGAAAATCAAGCCAGTTGTGCTGGCTGCCTGGCTGCACCATGCCTTCGTGGCAATCCACCCTTTCCAAGATGGGAATGGGAGGATGGCAAGGTTGCTGGCGAGTTTGGTTTTGATAAAACACGAATTGTTTCCGCTGACGGTTATCCGGGATGAAGCGATGAGGTATTTTGATGCATTAGAATTAGCGGACGCGGATGAACCACAAGCATTTATTGATTTTGTCAGTGAAACCCAGGCAAGAAATATTTTTGAGAGTGCGGTAACACCTAATGAAATGAACAAGATGTTGACTTTCGCGCAGGAAATTTGGCATTAACCACGAAGCATACATGAACTATCTCGATAAAATAAACCACTTTCTTCAACCGGCAACCCCGGAAGGCATCAAAGTTTTAGACCTATTCGCTGGCTGCGGAGGGTTGTCGTTGGGGTTCGAGGCGCTGGGCTTCGAGGTGTTGGGCTATGAAAAGGACACAAAAGCGGTTGCCACGTACAATCGCAACCTGCGTGGCGAGTGCTGCGAAGAAGAACTGACCGCAGGAAAAAATTATGAGGCAGACTTCGATGTCGTCATTGGAGGCCCCCCATGTCAGCCTTTCAGCGTTGGCGGGCATCAAAAAGGGCTGGACGACGAGCGGAACGGTTTCCCAATTTTTCTCAAAGCCATTGAGCAATTGAACCCCCAAATCTGGATGTTTGAAAATGTACGGGGGATGCTTTATTCCAACAAGTGGTATTTTGAAGAAATCGTCAGCCGGCTTCGCAGCATGGGTTACGTAATCGAGCATCGCCTTTTGAACGCCGTTCATTTCGGGGTGCCTCAAAAGCGTGAACGCTTATTTGTGGTAGGCCACCGGGGAAAATTCAGCTTCCCAAAGCCCGAAAATAAAGTCTGCACGGTGGGCGATGCTATCGGCGATTTGATTGAGATAACAGAGGATGAAACCAAAATATTAACGGCTTCGATGGACAGGTACGTTGCCAACTATGAAAAGGCATCTTTTTGCATCAATCCCAGAGACTTGTACTTTGACAAACCCGCCCGGACGCTCACTTGCCGAAACATTGCCGCCCCAACCGGCGATATGCAGCGGGTAAAATTGAAAGACGGCAGGCGGCGAAGAATCAGTGTCAGGGAAGCGGCGAGGCTGCAAAGTTTTCCTGACTGGTTCGAGTTTTCGGGAACGGAAGCCAATCAATATTATCAAATCGGGAATGCTGTGCCGCCGATGTTGGCCTGGCATTTAGCGACTTCCATAAAAGAATATTTGAGCAGGGGCGAAACCTTTACAAAGGAGACACTCCAGGCTCAACCAATCGGCTACCAGCCTACCCTGTTTTAAAAGATGAAATCTTTACCTCATAGCAAAAAATCTGAGGCGATCGCTAAAATGCTGAGGCAGGCACTTGAAATCCTGGAAGCTGCCGGAGTGCCTGTTGAAAACAAAAGCGAGAGAGCGCAGGAACGCATGGCCATGTCGTTCCTTGCAGTCGCCGGCGTGGCGGCTGACTGGAAAACTGCCAGAGGGCTTGATGAAAAACGCTTTTTAAAAACAAGGGAAGTTATCCAGTTTATCAATGCCAACTTCGACGAAAATATTTCGAACGGCTCTTACGATGATATTCGCCGAAAAGACTTGAAACTTTTGGTTTTGGCTGGGTTGGTTTTGAAAAGTGCCGGAAATCCAAATGCTGCCACTAACGACCCGACAAGAGGGTATTCAATTGCCCCTGACTTTGTGCGGCTGATTAAACTCTATGGCACCGATAAATGGAAAAGCGGACTGGCCGTTTTTATGAAAGACCACCAGATGTTGAATGAAATTTTAGCGGGAAAACGGAACATTGAAAAAATCCCGGTTTTATTACCTGGCAATAAAAAACTTGAATTGACAGCAGGAAAACACAACCTGCTGCAAAAGCAAATCATCGAAGAGTTTCTACCTCGCTTCGGGCAAGGCTGTCTATTGCTTTACGTTGGCGATACAGCGAACAAGTTGCTTTTTCTCGAAAAAAAGGCGTTGGAAAACCTGAATTTCTTTGAATTATCCCACGACGAACTACCCGATATCATCGCATTTCAGCCTGAAAAAAACTGGCTGTTTTTGATTGAAGCCGTACATAGCAGCGGTTCTATTAGCGAAAAGCGAATGTTGGAACTAAGTCGCCTGACGCAAAATTGCACCGCTGAAATTATCTACGTCACCGCATTTCTAACCAAAACCGACTTTCGAAAATGGGCTGCCGACATAGCTTGGGAAACGGAAGTTTGGATTGCTGCAAATCCTGACCATCTCATCCATTTCGACGGTTTCAAATTCTTAGGTCCTTACGAATCTGATAAAAAATAAAACTCATCCATGTCTCCATCACAAATCACCTACACCGAAGACAACATCAAATCCCTCGACTGGCGCGAGCACATCCGCATCCGGCCGGGCATGTACATTGGGAAATTGGGCGACGGCTCCTCCCAGGACGACGGCATATACGTGCTGCTCAAAGAAGTGCTCGACAACTGCATTGACGAGTACGTGATGGGCTACGGCAAGGAAATCGAGATAAAAATAAAAGACGGCATCGTGGAGGTGCGCGACTATGGCCGGGGCATCCCGCTCGGCAAGGTGGTGGAATGTGTGTCGCAAATCAACACCGGCGGCAAATACGACAGCAAGGCTTTCAAAAAATCCGTCGGCCTCAACGGCGTGGGCACCAAAGCCGTGAATGCCTTGTCCGATTATTTCAAGGTGCAGTCGGTGCGCGACGGCAAAGAGAAAGTGGCCGAATTTGAACGGGGCGAAATCATCCATGATGGCAAGCTCCAGAAAACCACCGAACCCAACGGCACGCGGGTTGTCTTCAAGCCCGATAGCTCGGTGTTCCGGAATTACAGCTACCGCAACGAGTTTCTCGAAAACCAGCTCTGGAATTACGCCTACCTGAACGCCGGCCTGAAAATCCGCTGCAACGGCAACGTGCTATGCTCCAAAAACGGTTTGCTCGATCTGTTGGCCAAAAAGCACCAGTCGGAGCAACTACTTTACCCCATCATCCATCTCAAGGGCGAAGACATCGAAGTTGCCATGTCTCACGGCAACCAGTATGGCGAACAATATTATAGTTTCGTCAACGGGCAGCATACCACGCAGGGCGGCACCCATCTGAATGCCTTCCGCGAGGCGATAGTAAAAGTAGTGAGGGAGTTTTTCAATAAAAACTACGATGCGAAAGACATCCGCTCCTCTATCGTGGCGGCTGTCAGCCTGAGGGTGGAGGAGCCGGTGTTCGAGTCGCAAACCAAGACCAAACTCGGCTCGCAGGACATGGGGCCGGACGGCCCGTCTGTCCGCTCTTTTATCATTGACTTTTTGAAAACAGAACTGGACAACTTTCTTCACAAAAACGAAGAGGTGGCCAAAGCCCTGCAAAAGCGCATCGCCCAATCAGAGCGGGAGCGCAAAGACATGGCCGGTATCAAAAAATTAGCGAATGAGCGGGCGAAAAAAGCCAACCTTCACAACAAGAAGTTGCGGGACTGCCGCATCCATTTCAACGACCCTGTGCGCAAAACCGATGAAGACCAGCGCAACGCCTCCACCATTTTTATCACCGAGGGCGACTCGGCCAGCGGCAGCATCACAAAGGCCCGAGATGTAGGTACGCAAGCGGTGTTCAGCCTTCGGGGCAAGCCCCTCAACTGCTTCGGCCTAACGCGCAAGGTGGTTTATCAAAATGAAGAACTGAACCTTTTGCAGCATGCGCTGCAAATAGAAAATGGCCTTGACGACTTGCGCTTCAACCGGGTGGTCATCGCCACCGATGCCGACGTGGACGGTATGCACATCAGGCTGTTGCTGCTTACTTTCTTCCTCCAGTTTTTCCCCGAACTCGTGCGCAGCGGGCATTTGTACATCCTCCAGACGCCCCTGTTCCGGGTGCGCGACAAAAAGAAAACCTTCTATTGCTACGACGAAACAGAAAGGCTGGAGGCCGTCAGTCAGTTACGGGGCAAACCGGAAATCACCCGTTTCAAAGGGCTGGGTGAAATATCGCCCGGCGAATTCAAGGATTTTATCGGCGAAAGCATGCGTGTGGAGCAGGTGCTGCTCCGCGACGAAACCGACCTCGAATCGTTGCTCCAGTACTACATGGGCAAAAACACCCCGGAGCGGCAGGATTTTATCATTGACAATCTGCGCTTCGAACTGGACGAGGTGGTACCTGAATTTGACGTGGAAGACGCCGCGCTGAAAGAGGAAGGTGCCGAAGTGGCTGCCACTTAAATTTTCCCGCCACAGGCGGGAAACCAAATCATCATAAAATGGAAAAAGCTTACAAGAATTGTCAGAGTTGCGGCATGCCGCTAAAAAAAGACGAGAAAGGCGGCGGCTCCAACGCAGATGGCACCCTCAGTAAAATGTATTGCAGCCATTGCTACGCCGGTGGAAAATTCCTTCAACCGGACATCACCGCCGTGCAAATGCAGGGCTTCGTGAAAGGCAAGCTGAAAGAAATGGGATTTCCCGGTTTCGTGGCCGGTTGGTTTTCAAAAGGCATCCCAAAATTGGAGCGGTGGAAGAATGGATAGCCAGATGCTCACCAATATAACACAGCCATGAATAACAGAACTACCGCAATTATTATCGCGTTGCTCCTCCTTGCCGTCCACGTTTTTGGGCAAAAAAAGAGCGAACTTCCTGCACCAACCTTCATCGTTGGCGTCAGCCACGACAATGTCTTCGGGTTCTATCCCTCCGTTTATGGCAGCTTTGGGGTAAAGGAAAACCTCAGTTTCACCTTCTACGGCACCCTCTGGACGAACCCGAGTTTCGGCAATATTCAGACCGGCACGGATAGCTGGCTGGAGACGGGATTCGGACTTGGCATCACCCCCGGCGATGGCAAATGGTACCTCAATCCCACCCTTGCTTTTACCCACGGCAAGCTACTGTCGGGCGGAGCGCAAGGCGTCATTGGCGATGGCATAGCCCCCTCTTTCACTACTCTTTTCAACGATGAAATCCTGGAGCTTGAAGCCTTTGGCATTTGGTACAAAGCCCTCCGGAAAGAGGGCTTTTCAACGTACGATTACGCGCTATACTGGCTGCTGCCAGGCTTCCACATCAACGAGAATATTTCGGCGGGGCTGCACTACGAAGGGTTCGTGCTTACGCACTCAACCAACGCTGATCCGGAAACCCAATACCAGATGGTGGGAGGTTACTTAAAATTTACCCCTGGCCAACGTTTTGCTTTCCGCCTCTCTTTTGGGAAGAACTTTAAGAAGGATCTGTATCCCAATGAGTTTTACAAATTGAACCTCGCCATTCCGCTGTTATAGGTTTTCTTCCCTTTTATCTATTAAAACCAAAGCTCCATAGAAATGGCAGGAGTTCCTTTTGCCATTTCTATCTACTTTAGGCGCTGCATCGCAAAGACATCGAAATCCAATTTTTAGCCAATGAGCATACTTCGCTTCGATAATGTCGTCAAGTCCTATGAAAAGACCATTGCCGTTGACCACGTGACCTTTGAGATTCCAAAAGGAAAAATCTTCGGCATGCTTGGCCCCAATGGCGCCGGCAAAACCTCCCTCATCCGCATCATCACCACAATTACACGGGCCGATAGCGGCACCATCTGGTTGGATGGCGAAAAACTCAATTCGCACCACCCGGCGCAAATTGGCTATATGCCGGAGGAGCGTGGTTTGTATAAAAAAATGAAGGTGGGCGAGCAGCTCACCTACCTCGCCCGCCTCAAAGGCCTCAGCGCTGCCGACACGAAAAAAGAGCTGAAATACTGGTTCGAACGTTTCGAGATTTTAAGCTGGTGGAATAAAAAAATTGAAGAACTCTCGAAGGGCATGCAGCAAAAAGTGCAGTTCATCGCCACGGTGCTTCACAAACCAAAACTGCTGATTCTTGATGAGCCGTTTAGCGGCCTCGACCCCATCAACACCAACCTTATCAAGGATGAAATCCGAAAGCTCAACCAAGCCGGCACCAGCATCATTTTTTCCACTCACCAAATGGAGCAGGTGGAGGAAATGTGCGAATACATTGTGCTCATCAACAAAGGCAAAAACGTCCTCAACGGCAAAGTGAATGACATCCGGCAGGAGTTCAAGGAAAACCTTTTCAAAATAGAATACACGGGCGAGTTGCCCGCCGGCCTCGACGACGCCGACGCAGCCAACGCGGCTTTTGATGTGACTACCCGGACGGAAGGCCACCTCATTATGAAGGTCAACGAAGGCGGCGATTCCAACGAACTGCTCCGCTTCCTCATTCAGAAAGGGGTGCACATCCAGTCGTTCAACGAGGTTTTGCCAAGCATCAACGACATTTTCATCCGGCAGGTAGCGGCTTCTAATTGAACTCATTCATTCATTCTCTCATTCTCTCATCAAATGGATAAACTTTGGCTCATTATCAAACGGGAATACCTCACGAGGGTCAGAAAAAAGAGCTTCATCCTCATCACCCTCCTGTCTCCACTCATCATGGTGGCCATGATCACTTTGCCCGCATTGCTGACGGTTTTCGCCGGAGGCGATAAACAAAAGAATATTGCCGTCAAGGACGATTCGGGCATCTTTGTCAACAACATCAAATCGAGTGACCGGGTAAATTTTACACTGGTAAAAGAGGCACTCGAAGATTTGAAAACAAGCTACAAGAATAAGGGCTACGATGGCGTGCTGTACATTCCTTCTTTTGATGCCCCCGGCCAGAATTTGCGCATCGTTTACTACTCCGAAGGCCAGCTTTCGCTGAGCACCAAAGATTTCATCGAGCGGGAAGTAGCCGACCGGATAGAAGACTATAAAATCGCTGCGTCGGGCTATGATGAGGATGTGCTGAAGAGCTTCAAAACCGAGGTATCGCTCGACCAGAAAGAACTTGCTTTCGATGAAAACGGCCACCTCACGGAAAGCGATAAAAAAAACAGCGCCGGCGTAGCAACCGCCATCGGCTTTATTTCCGGCTTTATCATCTACATCGTGCTCATTTTTTATGGCGCCATGATCATGCGCTCCGTGATGGAGGAAAAGACCAACCGCATCGTGGAGGTCATCATCTCTTCGGTGAAACCCATGCAACTGATGATGGGCAAAATCATCGGCGTTAGCGGCGTGGGCCTCACCCAAATGATCACTTGGATTGTCCTCACCGTGGTGTTATTGGGTGTGGGCGGCATGTTCGTGGGCATAGACCCATCGGCGATGCAAG
>SCUG01000509.1 GCA_004297645.1 Saprospiraceae bacterium
CCCCAATATCCCCTCCCCCCGGCACCGCCGGAGGGAGGGGATATTGGGGGCTTCGCCCCCAAACCCCTAAGCCAGCAAAGTCAGCGCCAAATACCCGGGATGGACAAAACCTAACGCTCGATAGTATAATCTGAATCGCAATTCAAGAAAAGCCTTTCCACAATGAGGCCCCGTACAGTGTCCCCACCTGCCTGACATCCATCCAAAAGAAACTACCGGATTAACAGTACCTGCCGTTCAAGCGAGCGACTCTCTTTCGCCTTTTTCTGAAGCACAGATGCCCAAAACCCGTCAAATGCAATATTTGTCCTGTTTTTTGGCAGAATTGTCCAACCCTGCTTGCACAAATTTGGTGCACATTGGAGCATGATTTTATTGCAAAGCAAAAGAATTGCCTTTGCGTTTTTTCAATCCCTGTTTTATATCCAATCCTCAGGCCTGAGTTAAAGGCCAGGATGTCCAAGCACAATTATCGGCACTGCCTGCCCACCGCATTACCCAAACAAAACCACAATTCCTGAATCATTCGATTAGTAAAAAAGCACTTTTTTTAACCTTACAACTTGGGTGCTTCCGCCGCGCTGCTATCAACCGTTGATAGCTCCCGTGAGGCATTTATGCTGTTCTAATTCCTTATAATTATGAAAACAAAATTACTCCTCACCCTCTGGCTACTGCCATTTTCCATCACTTGCTCCTTCGCCCAAATTTGGGCAATCGAAACCATCCGCGACAACATTTCCGGTGCCTGGACCCGCGCCGCCGACTTTGACCTCGACGGCGACCCCGACATCCTTATTCAAGCAGGTGACTCTATCCTTTGGTATGAAAACCTGCGCCCCGGCTGGGTAGAACACCTCGTGGACCCCACCTTTTACAACTCTGCCTATGCCTGGGTGGATGCCAAAGACCTCGATGGAGATGGCGATATGGATGTGCTGAAAGCACCACTTTCGGGCAGTGGCTCCGATTCGCTGACTTGGAATGAAAACCTTTCCAATGGAACGGTTTGGGAGAAACACTCAATACTAAACACATCAAATTACATTGGCTGGATGCAGGGATCTTATGGCGACCTCGATGGCGATGGTGATTTGGATATAGTAGTACCGGAGTACTTTGGGAACATGGGCCGTCTTTATTGGCTTGAAAATATAGACAATTCAGGCGAGTATGTTCAACACCCACTTAAAACGGGCGACCATAACTACAGTAGCGTTGCTGACCTTGACGGAGATGGCGACCTCGACATTGTCAGTGCCTTAACCGATGTCTTTTGGCTGGAAAACCATTTACCAGATACAATATGGACACAGCACCAGGTGGAAGCGCCGGGGTCTTCCTACCATATAATTGGAGTATGTAGCGACTTGAATGGCGACAATTTGCCCGAGATTATTTCAAACCCCCTCTCCGGTAGCAATGACAAGGTGGTTTATTATACAAATCCCGACTGGCAAGCAGTAAATGTCAACATTGCGCCAGGCGTCTTGCTCGGCGAAATTGGCGATATAGATGGCGACGGAGATATTGATGTCACCTATGGAGGTACAGGCTTTACCGGAATACCGCAAGCGCTCGGCTGGGCCGAAAACCAAAACAATGGCAGCAACTGGGTGCTACATGATATTACCCCGGCAAAAAACTCTCAAATGTTCGCCAGCGGGCTGGCCGACTTCGACGGGGATGGCGATTTGGACATGGCATCGCTCGATTTTGATGTAAATACTACGGCGGGTTCTGTCTTTATAGCTTACAATCCGATGTTTACAACGGGTACTTCCTCCCAGCTAAACCAAGCGTTTTCACTTTCCATCTCGCCCAACCCGGCGGCAGCTGCCGTGACCTTGCTCGTGCAGGCAAACAGCGAGGAAGTTTTCCAGATTGAAATATTCGACCTGAACGGCAGGCTGGTGAAAGCACTTGAAATGAGGGGCGGTACCGCTGCCGCGGTAGATTTGGCGGATATGAGCGCCGGGAGCTACTTCGTCAAAGTTTTCAATGAAAAAATTCTGACAATCTGGAAATTGATAAAACAGTAACCACCGGCTGCATTTTCAACTGCAACTGACAACTCAATTATCACGAAAGGCAAGAGTCAAGAAACCACCCGCATGTTTAATCAAAAGCATTTTCTCAACTCTATCATTTCATTCACTCAAATTAATCAGTATGAAAAAGTTAATCTTCCTCCTGCTGTTGTGCGCTACCGGCTATGCCTACGCACAACGCACCGTCACCGGCAAGGTGGCTGACCAGGACGGCCAGCCCCTCATCGGCGCAAGCATTCTTGTCAAGGGAACTACCAACGGCACCGTGTCCGATGTGGACGGGGTGTATTCCGTAAGCGTACCCGCGGGATACACCACGCTTGTTTTCAGTTACACCGGATTTGAAAGCCTGGAAGCCAGCATTGGCACTTCCAACGTACTGGACGTAGCCATGACCGAAGGCGTCATTTTGGAAACCGCCGTCATCACCGCACTCGGCATTGCCCGCTCGGAAAAATCGCTGGGCTATGCCATAGCACAGGTGGATGGCGACGACATCTCGAAGGTGCGCGATCCGAACATCGTCAACCAGCTTGCCGGGCGGGCAGCGGGCGTGACGGTCGTTGGCTCTACCGGCAACTTCGGCGGCAGCGCCCGCATCACCATCCGGGGCATCAAGTCCATCAGCGGCAACAACCAGCCGCTGTTCGTGGTGGATGGGGTGCCGATGGACAACTCGAATTTTACGAATTACTACCAGGAAATCGCCGTGGGCGGCTACGATTATGGCAACGCCATCCAGGACATCAACCCGAATGAGGTGGAAAACATCAGTGTGCTGAAAGGGCAAGCCGCCGCCGCACTCTACGGCTCACGGGGAGCGAACGGCGTCATCATGATTACCACCAAAAAAGGGTCGAAGTCCCGCAAAGGCATCGGGGTGGAAGTCAGCAGCAGCCTGACCTACGAAAAGGTGCTTACCTTCCCGAAATTTCAAAACACTTACGGCGGGGGCGTGGATTTATTCCCGCGGGGCTATGCCGGTGATGCCGGTTATTACAAAGTCCCCTTCAACGAGTTGGATGGCGATGGCAATGTGGTGGCTACGTTCCAATCCTTCGACCTCGTGCCGGTTTATGCGGTGGACGAAAGCAACGGGACGCGTTTCGCCACCTCCACCGATGAGCATTTCCAGCACCTCGCCGACGCTTACGGCTACGATTTTTACAACGGTTTCGGCAGCAACCAACCCAACCTCTTTTACCGGAATTGGAACTCCTGGGATGACTGGGATACCGAACACTTTAACAAAAGTGTCCTGTGGGAAGCCGGCGACGACCCCCGCGATTTTTTTGAAACGGGCCTCACCAGCAGCCACAACCTCGCACTCAATGGCAGCGGCGAACATTCCGCCTTCCGGCTTTCCTACAACCGCTTCGACCAAAAAGGCTTGTTTCCCAACTCTCACATGGAGCGCAATACGATTGGCTTCAACGGCTCTTTGGATTTGGGCAACCAACTATCGGTAGGCTTGGGCATGAATTACGTCAACACCCGCACGCAGGGCCGTGCCGTCACCGGCTATGAAAACGGCGGCGGCGGCCGGAACCCGGCGCAGAATTTCGGCCAGTGGTGGCATACCCAGTTGCGCTTCGACGAACTGAAAAGCTTCCAAAACCCCGATGGCTCCCTGCGCACCTGGAACCGCATCAGCGCCGATAACCCCGGCCCGCAGTATTGGGACAATCCCTACTGGTCATTTTCCAAAAACTTGGAAAACGACGGGCGCGACCGCTTTTTCGGCAACGTGAACCTGAGCTATAAAATCATGCCCTGGCTCACTTTGACCGGCCGGATGCTGCAAGATTTTTACCAGGATTTCCGCAAGGAAAAAAATGCGGTGGGCAGTGTCTTCACGCCCTACTTTGCACAGGACGAGCATACCGTCAGCGAGACCAACGCCGACCTGATACTACGCGCCACCCGAAGCCTGTCGGACGAACTTTCGCTGGAGGTCTTCACCGGCGCCAACAAACTATGGCGTAAAATCAAAAGGAACTATTCCTCCACACGGGGCGGCCTGAACGTGCCCGACATCTACACGGTGCAAAATTCGATTGACCGGCCCATCATTGAAACTGCCGTTTTCAACAAACAAATCAACAGCGTTTTTGGCGGCACTTCTGTCGGTTGGAAAAGCACACTCTTTTTGGATTTGACCGCCCGGCAAGACTGGTCGAGTACGCTGCCCAACGGCGCCAACGGCTTCTTTTACCCGTCTGCTTCGCTGAGCTACGTTTTTTCGGAACATCTCAAAATACCGCAGATTTCCTTCGGAAAACTCCGACTCGGCTGGGCGAAAGTGGGCAATGATACGGAGCCTTACGCCATCAATACCGTCTATCTGGCAGGTGACAATTTTGGCAGCGCCCCAACCTTTACCGTGCCCGACCAACTCAACAACGCCAAACTGAAACCGGAAGAAACCAGCACCATCGAGGCCGGCCTCGACCTCCGCTTTTTCAAAGACAGGCTGGGCCTTGACCTCACCGTGTACGACGGAAAAACCGTGAACCAAATCATCCCGCTCGGCACCACGCCTACCACCGGCTACACGCAGCAGTTGATAAATGCTGGCGAAATTTCAAACAAAGGCATCGAGGTCACCTTCAATGCCACGCCCTTGCGGAGCAAAAATTTCAACTGGGACCTCCAGTTCAATTTTGGGAAAAATGTCAACAAGCTGGTCGAACTCAACGCTGACGACCCCTCGCTGACCAATATCCCCATTGCGGATTTCCCCTTTGCCACCACCTTCAATGCCTACGAAGGGCGGCCCTACGGCACTATCGTCGGCACCAACTACCTGTTCGACAAGGCCGGCAACAAACTCGTGGACCCCAACTCGGGATTTTACATGGTCTCCACCGACGTGATGCCCCTCGGCAGCACCCTGCCCGATTTCACCGGCGGCTTTTCCAATACGTTTTCATGGAAAAACTTGTCCCTCAATGTATTTTTTGACTTCCGCAAAGGCGGCCGCATCTTCTCGCTGACCAACCTCTGGGGCCGCTATTCCGGGTTGCTGGCCGAGACCGCCGAAAATGGCGTCCGGGAAAATGGGGTCATCAACAAAGGCATGCCCGCCGTATTGGACGCCGAAGGAAGTCCCGTCCTCGAAAGCGGCGGCGACACCGAGACGAAACTCGACGACGTCTATAAATCCACCGGCGAGGCCAATACCCAATCGGTGAATTACCAGGCCCACGACTTTTTTGACGGGGGCTACGTCCTCAACGCCGCCGATGTCTATGACGGCTCTTTCATCAAATTGCGGGAGGTATCCTTAGGATACAGTTTTCCTGAAAAGTGGCTGTCGCGTTTGGGCTTCGCCAATGCCAACATCAGTTTGGTGGGCCGCAACCTGGCCATCCTTTTTAAGAATGTCCCGAACCTTGACCCGGACAATACCGTGAGCGCAAGCAACATCCAGGGCGCCGAGGGCGGCGCTTTGCCCAGCGTGCGCAGCATCGGCGTGAATTTGAATTTCA
>SCUG01000510.1 GCA_004297645.1 Saprospiraceae bacterium
GTGTTTCAGCGGTTGGGCCGTTTTGAATCCTTTGCGGTGCGAGGCCAAATCGCCGATGCCGATGCCGGCAACTTTAAATGCTTCGTTCAATTTCTCACCGTCGAGTGGCGGGCTATATTTCACCCATTCAGACAAGCTGTTATTTTCAGTAAACCGTTTGAGATTTGATAGTTCACTTCCTTCGCCCACCACTAGCAAATGCACTTTTGTAGCTGGTAATCCACCTGAATAATAAGCTGCCAACCCCTCCAGCAACCTATCCAACCCGTGCCAGTATTGCCAATATCCCACCGCTATCAGCCGGATGACGCCGGGTTCGGGTTTGGCGTTTGAAACGGGGATGTCGTCGAGGTCAATCCCGTTCACAATGGATAGTGCCTCCATTCCGAAGATTTTCTTTTCCGCGCCAAAACCCACCACGAGGGTGACGTATTTTTTCAGCCGGCCGCGGTACAGCCAGTCCAGCAGCAACTGGATTTTGCGCAGGCCGCCTTTCATTTCTTTAGCGTAAGGATAGGTGGGGATTTCCAGGACGAGCCGGGTGGCTGGGTTTGCCGTTTTGACTTTTTTGAAAAATGAAAGCAGGCCGGGATGGGAAAGCTCGTAACGGGCGTAACAAAACTCATAACTGCCAAGCGCCAACATGCGTTTCAAAACCCTGTGCCACCGGAAGTAATAGAAAAAATACATGCCCAGTGAATGGGGCTTCATGCTTTTTTTAAACTGGTAAACCAGCTCCTCGTTGAGCAAGACACCCTCGTTGCAAAGCCACACCATGTCCACTTCCCAGCCCAATTGACGCAGCCCCTTCACCTGGCCCCGGCACTTTTTTATGACCCCTGCATTGGCGCAGTCGTCCCGGTTGACACGGCAGTAGAACAGTGCTTTTTTCTTCATCGGATTCATCGTTTCAGCAATTCCAGGAGGGCGTAGAACAAGCGGTTCGGCGCTTTGTAGATTTGGTGGATGGGCCTGCGTTCCGCGCCGAAAACACGGAATACCGGCTCGATGTGGGGAAGCATGCTGCCCTCGAAGTTGAATTTCAACTTACGTTTGGCCGCTTCCTGGATAGCATGGTAAATCAGCATTTGAGCAGCGCCTTTATACCCTTGCGCCTTTTCCAAAACCGGCAGCCAATAATAAACCGTTTCACGATCCCAAATCAGGTACAGCGCTGCCGCCATCATACCGTCACAATGGTAGGCCGCATAAATTTCGCCCAGCCCCCTTCGGCTCAGTTCGGCATGAAGGGCGAAAAACATGGCTGCCCTGGGTTTAATGGACAATCCCTGTCTTTTCATTGCGGCATTGTAAAAAGCATAGAAATCCTGGGCTGGCATGCCCTCCTCGATTTTGTACAAACCCTGCGCTTTCCGCAACCTGGTTCTGACTTCGCTTTTGACGTTGTCAAAAATTTCAACGGGCTTTATTTCCTCGAAAACATAAGTGTAGCGGGTCGTTTGCCTAAATTCATTTTGAAAAAAAGGAAGCCAGTTCCCGACCTGTTCAGGATGGATTTGGTGGTACCAAAACACCCGTGGCAATTGCCCAATTAGTTCGCCCATGACTTTGTTTTCAAAGCTGTATTTTTTTACGTTCCGCAATGGACCTTTTGGATAACTTAGCCACACTCCCAAGTAGGGCGTAAACGGTGGCATTCTGATGGCTTTGAACCCCAGAAAAGAAGTCAAATAGTAAGGCAATACCCCTGTAATGTTGCCAGCCTTGTCTGTTGCGAGGCAAACATCCCAACGGCCCAATTGGCAAACGATGTCAAGCCACCAGGGTTGGAAAAAGATGGGGAAGTTTAAAGGCCCACAGGATTCCAAGTATTTTTGCTTTTTTTCTGTTTGCTCCATTTTATTTATCTTGACTTGTTTAGCCTCCCCCCGGCCCCCTCCGAAGGAGGGGGAGACGTGCTTTGGCGTGACTCCCCCTCCTTCGGAGGGGGCCGGGGG
>SCUG01000511.1 GCA_004297645.1 Saprospiraceae bacterium
AATTTAATTGGCGGGGGGGGGGGACACAGTTTTTGCTTTCATAATGAAATGAGTTTAAGAAGTGAAGAAATCGGTGAAGAATGATGTTTTCGAAAACAGGGGTAAATTTAGTGCAATATGAAATGCCTGTCAATCCCCCGTACGGGGGATAAAAGTGGAAATGACAAATACCCGGCATTCACAATTTACCTCAATGGCTGACTGCCTAACTTCATCCCTCATAGTGAAACACATGCACAAACTCCCTCCCGCTTTCTACACCCGCACCGATGTCGTGCAAATCGCCAAAGACCTTTTGGGAAAATTTCTCGTGACCAATTTCGACGGGCAAATCACCGCAGGAAAAATCGTGGAGACGGAGGCCTGCCATGCCCCGGAGGACAATGCGTGCCACGCCTAGAACAACCGCCGCACCCGGCGCACGGAGGTCATGTTTAGCGAGATGATGTTTTGTATGAAGCACATGCCGGGCTTCGGCGAAATGGCGGGACGCTCGATCTACCCCATTACCGGGGCAGCGGTGGTCAGAACCAAAAGAACGATGGACAACTTTCTCATAAGAAAATGATTTTGTGATACAGGACGGTAATCAACCGGCCGAAGAGTGAAGCTGGAAATTCATCATACATCATTCAATCATAGTTTTCTTGCCAGCAAAATCCCGTCCCGAATGGGTAGCATGATGTTTTCCACCCTTTCGTCGTCATGTACTTTTTGATTGAAAACCCCGATGTCGCGGGTGTCGCGGTCAGTGGCCTTCGATAGCACTTTTCCGCTCCACAGTACATTGTCTGTTATGATAAAGCCACCGCGCTCCACCCGGTCGAAAATGAGGTCGTAATACAGGGCATTTTCATTTTTCCCGGCATCAATATAAACGATGTCAAAGCTTCCGGCAAGTGTTGGGACAATGATTTTTGCATCGCCCTCGTGGAGTACGATGCTATCCCGCATACCTGTTTTCTCAAAGTACTTGCGGCTAATGTGGCTGTATTCAGGATTCGCCTCTATGGTGTGCAGGGTGCCGCCGGGCCTCAAGCCCTGGGCGAGGCAGATGGCGGCATAGCCGGTAAAGGTTCCGATTTCCAAGATCTGCCGGGGCTGAACCAGCCGGCTGAGGAGGCTCAAAAACTGGCCTTGAAGGGGACCGCACATCATCTGGGGTGCCAGCGTCTTGAGGTGGGTTTCCCGCTCCATCTGGCAAAGTACCCCGGAGGGCGGCGTGGTGAACTGTTCGCAAAAGGACGCCAGTTTTTTTAGAGAATTCATTGTACCCGTAGGGTTTTGAGACAAAAATAAAGTGGGAGGGCCGGAAATCAGGGCAAATCGAAAAGTATCGCCAGTTTTATCAGCTCTACAGTGTTGGAAACTTCCAGTTTTTGCTGGATGTGCTTGCGGTGGGTATCGACGGTTAGTTTGCTGATTTTCAATTGCACTGCGATTTCTCTTGAGGTGAGGCCCTGTACGATGAGGGTGAGTACTTCACGCTCCCGCCCGGTAAGGCGCAGCACTTTTAGTTGATTTTTCAACTCAGCGTTTTCGGCCATCAACTTATTCACAGGATCTCCCCCTGTGGTTTGGAGGCTCCATTCCCCCGCTGCTCCGAGCACGGTATGCACCTCCCTGAACACCTTTTTATGAAAGGTGAGTTGGGCCATTAAAGCGCGGTTTTGCTGGCGCAGGCTCGTTATTTCGCTCTGTAATTGTTCGGTGGTTTTGGTAAGTTCCAGCATGATTCCTGAAATTTGCTCCAATAGTTTTTGCTTAAATAAAAGGGGCAAATGGAAGTTTTCTTATGGTATTTTTAGGCTCTCAACAACTTTCCGCCGTAGCCTGAAACAATCGGGCAGAAGTTCCGTATTTGTGAAATTGTAGGTTAATCTGTAACTTGCGGCACATTTTCCGAAAACCGATTCAAAGTCATCTTATCTCTATAGGAGGAGATAGCACCTAATACCCTCCCTTTTTTGCAAGAGCATTCCACACCTGCTCCTGCTGTTCTCACACACGTATCGGTTTTAAGAAAATTGTTAATCGCGGAACACTCGATGGCTATGCTGTCCAAAACATTAAACAATAACTATTGTCCCATGAACAACACTTTACACATCAAAGTCTTCATTGCCGATGACCATCCTGTGGTTGTCCAAGGCACCGGCGCCATATTAGCGCCTTATCCTCATTTAACATTGGTGGGATCCGCTGCTTCCGGAGAGGAAATGTTTGTTTCCCTCCCCAAAGCGCGGCCCAACGTCCTGCTACTCGACCTCAATATGCCAGGCACTGATTTTTATGAAAACATCGCCTGGGTGAAAGAACAAACCCCGTGGGTGAAAATCCTGGTGTATTCGGAATATTACTCACCGGAGCTGGTGAAATCGCTGTTGCATGCCGGGGTGCTTGGGTTTGTACCTAAGTCAGCTTCGCCGGAAGAATTGTACGAAGCGATAGTTTCCGTTGGCAATGAAGAGGCCTACATCGCCCCTCCGGCCCATGCCCAGTCCGACAATTGCTCCGCCCCGGAGCATCATCCCGAACTTTACGACGATTTTCGCAAAAGGCTGGGGCTTTCCCGCCGGGAGCAGGAAGTGCTGGTGCTGATTACTCACGGGCTGAGCAGCCAGCGCATCGGCAAAACGCTTTTTATCAGCAAACACACCGTGGAGACGCATCGCAAGAATATGCTCCGCAAACTCGATTTCAATTCCAGCACTGAACTCGTTAAGTTCGCTGTCCAGCAAGGGCTGGTGTAACGCGGTACATTGGTGCATCGGGGGCATGGCTCCGGCCGGTATTCGGTTACGACGCCGTTGCCTACCGTTTTTTTATGTACGCTTGCAATTGTTGTGAAGCCAGCTCGCTGACGAGGCTGAGAGCTTCTGGTTTTTCATCAAAAGTTTGTACCCAGACGGCATAGAAGCCGTTGTTGCTTTGGCGCACAATGTGCACGTCCTGGTAGCCCATTTCCATCAGCAACCCTGCTCTTCTTACGGCAAAGTCGTGATTGGAGAAAGTGCCGCCAACGACGGCGAAGGCTCCACCAATCGAGGATTCACCGGCATCGTTCAGTTCGTCTGCCAATTGAGGAGTGCTGGACTCCTGCCCGCCTTTGCCAGCGTCGGGTTCACCGGCCGCCGGGCCGAAACCTGCCTCAGCGACGGCTCTTGCTTCACCGCCGGAGAAGGGTTCTTCGGCGGGTTCCCCTAATTCGAGGATTTTCATCTCTGTACGCCGGTTGTATTGGTGCTCCTCTTCATCACAGGCGATGCCGTCTTTGCAGCGGTTCCGAATCTGGCTTTCTCCGTAGCCCATCGGCGTGAGGCGGGAGCCTTCGATGCCTTGCCTGGTAAGGTAGTTCCACACGCTGGATGAGCGGCGCTTCGATAGTTTTTGGTTATAATCCTGGCCGCCGCGAGCGTCGGTATGGGAGGCAAGTTCCAGTTTCATGCCTGGGAATTCCCGCAGCATATTGGCCACTTCGTCCAAATCTTTATACGCATCTGGGCGCAGGGTAGCGTCGTCGAAATTGAAATAAATGTTGGGTAACACTATCGTCATGCCGGCAAAAAGCGGTGACCCGTAAATGTAAAGAGGCAGGTCAATATTCGATGCGGGGTTGCATGCCACTCCGCGGGTGGAGATGATGCCCGGCGTGGAGGACACGTCATCCTTCGTGGCATACACCGTGAAGTTGCGGTTGCACCTGACGCAATATTCGAACCTCCCTTTTTCGTCGGAATAGACGGTGACGGCCTCCCTGGTTTCCACATCTACTATTTGCACAGCAGCCCCTGATACCGGGATTCTACCGCCGCCCATGAGCACGGTACCTGTTAAGGGCACGCAGTCCACGGCGCGCTTGAGCTGTACGCCGAGGGTACTCAAATCGGTCTCCGGTGTCACCACCACATATTCGGGGATATAACCCTTTTGGGTAATTTTGACCACATAGCTACCCGGCGCCAGGGGAATGCTGGCTTTGCCGTTGGCGTCCGTTTTTGCGGAATCCCCCAGGTCATAGGTGTTGACATCAAGAATAAAGTTTTCGTTGCCCTCGCCAGAAGGCAGCAATCTTACCACCTGCTGATCTCCGGCAGAAAGGGATACCTGGCCGAGGTTGATGGCGTTGACGGTGGCCCCTTCCATGGGATTGCCATTTTCGTCTTTCACCACCATATCTTCGAGGCCGCGGCCATTGCCAGCCACTGGCCTGCCATCGCCTTCAATGTAAAAACTGTAAATATCGTCGGCGCCAAAACCGCCTTTCCTGTCGGAGGAAAAATAGCCGTTTTTATTGTCTCGGTCCACGATGAAGCCGAAGTCATCGGCCGGGGTATTAAAGGGAGGTTGAAGGTTGACGGGTTTTTGCCAAACTCCACCAATTTTGCGGCTGTAAAAAATATCCAAATTGCCGTAGCCGCCCTGACCACCGGAAGAAAAATACAGGGTGCCATCTGCTGCAATAAATGGGAATACTTCGTTGCCGGGAGTGTTCACCTCTTCGCCCAAATTGACCAACTCGCTCCATTCGCCATCTTTTTTCTCCACGGAGTAAATGTCCATGCCGCCATAGCCGCCCGGAAGGTCAGAAGCGATGTACATCACATCGAGGTCGGGTGAAATGGTGGGATGGTTGTAGTTGAAATCCGGGTTGTTGAAGGGGAGTTTCTGAATATCTTCCCAAACTTCACCATTGTATTTAGCGCTGTAAATCTGCAATTTCTTGAAGCCATCCGGCGCTTCCTTCACGTTTTCGTTGCGGGTGAAATAGATGGTCTCGCCTGTTCTGTCAAAAGTAACCGGCCCTTCGTGCAGCCGGAATATCAGCTCGTTGGCCAACGGCGCCGGCTCTTGGAGGAAGCCTGCGGTATCTCGCTCAGACCGGTAAATGGACATGAGGTTGATGCCGCCAATGTTTTTGTCTTTTACATTCATCAATACGCTTTCGAAACGCGTGGAAATGAACACAATGCCGTCTTTGTAAAAGACTGGGCTGAATTCTAATTCTTCGGAATTTACATTCCGCTCGTTTGACACAACCACCTTCTCAGCGGCGATTGGAATCTGCCCATAGCCTTGAGAAAGCCAGCCGGCAGTGCATAGGGTAATAAGTAGTAAACCTTTTTTCATCGTTTTCTTGATTCGTGTCCGCCTTCCGGCGAATGACAAGTTGATAATTTTGACTTGTGACTCTTGAATCGGGATTTGGGTTTGGCGTGAGACTTTAAACCGTTGGCCGTTGGGCGTCCATCACTTTTTCTTAAAGTACCGGGGATTTTCGAGATTCTCTCTTTCGTCCCTTAAATCATAACGGAGCAGCACTTCAATTGTTCCGGATTGATAACTGCGGACATCGGACAGGGTCAGGTCATAAGCTATACCAGCGCCTATTTTCTGATCGAACTGAAAGTACAACAGGGCATCTATGCTGTCGCCTGCCTTGTTGCCCCCTGCCCGGTAGGTCAGGCCTCCGGTTATTTTTTTCAGGTATCGCACGCTGAAATTTACGTCCAGATCCAAAGGCGCGTGGTCCACCCATTTTACCATCATGTTGGGCATCAGCTCTATCTGGTCCGATAATGGAACAACCGCCCCCAAATTGAAGTAGCGGTGGGGCGCTGCTTTTGCCGTCTTGAGTGTAAAGTTGTTAAAACCGATTTCGTTGGGATAAATCTGAGGAGAAGAGGCTCCAAAATAAAACAAATCTTTGTAAGTCAGGTACATGCCCATCCCAACATTTGCAAAATAGTTGTCGGCAAAGCTCCCTTCCTGGGTGGAAGGATCGCCCTGTGTGTAGGTCACTACCCGCGGGTCGTTAAAATCAATTCCCATTTGTTCAAAGGTGGCCTGTAGCCCTAAGCGCAGGTCCAGGTCGGGGGTCAGTTTGATATCGTAGGAATAGGCCACCGAACCGAACCAGGCGTAGCTCACGCCAATGGCATAGCGTGAAATAGTGCCCCCAATCCCAGTTCGCCGCCGCATGATGGGCGTTTGAAAGCTGATGAGTTGCGAGCTGGGAGCGCCATCGAACCCCAGCCATTGGCTGCGGTGAATTCCCGTAAAAGATGCCGTGTTTCGGCTCCCCACATACGCGGGGTTGTACATCTGCTGGTTGTACATGAAATGGGTGTATTGGGCTTCCTGCTGCGCCATGGCAGACGAAACTGCCGAAAAAATCAGGAGGGTTGTAAATAACTTATTCATGATGAAAATTGATTCGGATTTTGTACTAAAATAATGGACAATGAGAGTTGAAAATATTCCGCGTACCCATTCTCAATTATTCTTTACCTGTAAATCATGACAAAGCCTTTGTCCGCCGGCGAGCTTGCATCCCGCTGGAAGATGAAGAAATACGTGCCGTCGGGAAGGTCTCTGCCTTCGTAGGTGCCGCGCCAGTTGTTCCCGTAAGGGGCTGCCTCGAAAACCTTGTCGCCCCATTGGTTGAAAATCAACAGCTTGTTATTCGGGTAAATACTTGCGCCCTCTAAACAAGAGACGATAAACTCATCGTTGATGCCATCGTCATTCGGCGTGATGACCGTGGTAATGACGCACTGATCTGCCGGGTGGCGAACGACGAGTGTTACCAAGGCAAAATCGCAGGCACCGGGGCAATCCTTGTAACAGATTTCGTAGATAAACCGGTCGGTCTCCCTAAACTCCGCTTCGGGCGTGTACCTGTATTCGCCATTGCCGAGGTAGGAGATGTTGCCGTGCAAGGGCTGTTGAATAATGTTGATGTCGTAATCCGTTTCCAGCAGGTCGTTAGCCACTACGCTGAAAGTCTGCGGAGTTTCAAATAATACATCCACATTGTCGGCATTAACTGTTGGGGCGATGATGATTTTTACAGGCAAAGGCAGCGAAGTAGTTGAACAACCGTCTTTGGTTGCCGTCACGGTATAGTTGCCGTCCAAAGCTGAACTGATATTCGGTATCACCGGGTTGCGAATTTCGGCAATGAGATTGCCTGAAGGGCCTGTCCATTCGTAAGTAGCACCGGGTATCACACCAGCGTCGAGGTAGAGTATGCCACCTTCGCAGGGTGGCCCGTCCAATACCGCGCTTATTTCAGGCAGAGCATCGGTTATGGCGAGGGCATAAGACCCGGACCCCTCGCACCCTATCGAACTTTGAACCGTGACGGTATAAGTGCCGGAGCTTGCCGAAGTAGCTGAATTGAGCATCAAGCTTTCGCCGGTGAAAATCACCCCGCCGCCAGCGTTGGTCCACACCCACGATACTGCGCCCGGAGAGTTTGGCACAAGGGTGACAGGCGTGCTTCCGTCTAAACAAGCCGTTTCTCCCACCACGCTGATATTCACAGGGGGCGTATCTTCCACAAAAACATTTACTTCGGCGGTGTTCGTTGTGCAGCCGTCCACCATAGCGGCAAAACTGTAAGTTACATTACCCGTCACTCCCGGCGTCACGCTCAACGATTGAACATCCGGTGCAAAGGGTGGCAGGTTCGGCCCCGTCCAAACAAAGGTGGCATTGGCGCCATAAGTTGGGGTCGCCGTCAAAGTGACGGCATCGCCGGTGCACAATTCTGAAGCACTGGCTATCAGCGTGGCGGCTGGTAGCTGGTTGGTGATAGTGACCGGCAATGTGGCCACGCTCACGCAGCCGTTCGTCGTAGAGGCTGTCACTTTGTAAACATCCGAATTGGCCGATGTGACATTGTTGACAGTAGCTGTGGAGGTCATGGAGAGCACGTCCCCGTTGGAATTGGTCCATATCCACGAGCTGGCCTCGCCTCCGGTTTCCAGGAGGGTGATGGGATTCGAACCGTTCACGCATTCCGTCTGGCCATCCACCGAAACGAGGAGGGCGGGGGGAGCCTGCACGTTCACGGCCCAGGTGGCCGTGTCGGAAGTACAACCATCCACCACCACGTAGAAATGGTAAATAAAATCACCCACCACAGAAGGATGCACCTGCACGATGGGGTTGTTGATGGAAGTCAGGCCCGCTCCCACAGTGGGTTCGGCATACCAGTGGTAGCTTACGATACCGCCAAAGAATGTCTGCCCATTCAGGGTGATGGCGTCGTTGACGCAAGCTGCGGCATCGGTGCCAAACAGGCTGGGCAGCGTCAGCGCATTGCTGATAAACACCTCGACGGTTGCCGTCGAAGCGCAGCCGTTAGCGGTGATGCCGGTCACGGTATAAGTGCCGGCGTCATCCACCGTGGCGCCGGGGATGGTTTGATTTTGGCCCAAAGCAAAAGTGCCATCGGGATATTCCCAAATCCAGCCGGTGACGCCAGCACTGGCCAGGTCAGAAGCCGTGAGATGTAAGTCGGCCAGCCCGCCGAGGCAAAGAAGGTCGTTTGAAGAAGCCTCAACCTGCGGATTGGGAGAAATGATGACTTCCACGCTGCTTTGCAATTGGCAAAACGGCAGCGAAATATCCACCGTATAGATGCCGCCCTGCGCAGCCGTCAGCCCCTGTAGGATGAAAGAGGCAGCGTTGCTCACCACCGCACCATTTGCGTCTTTCCAGGTGTAGGTGGCCCCGGTGTATTGATTTACAGAAAAGAAAACATCCTCGCCTTCGCAGGGCGAAAGCGGGAAAGCATCCGCCACCGCTGCGGGCAATGCCCCGACGATAATGGTGAAGCTGCACGTGGCATGGTTGCCATTGTTGTCGGTAGCAAGGTAGGTGATGATGGTAGAGCCTAACCCGAAGGTGCCGCCCGATGCCGGCCCCTGTGTCTGCACTAAAGTGGCAATGCCGCAATCATCCGTTGCGACGACTCCGGCGTAGTTGAGCACAATATTTCCGCAATCCACCGGCACTGCGCCGGTAAGGACGCCGGAGGGGTCGCTCGCAATGTTTCCATCCACAATGACAATCACGTTGCCGGGGCAGGTGAAAGCGGGCGGCACATTGTCCTCGATTGTAATGGTGAAAGATTCCACCGTAGCGTTTCCGTTCACATCCACGGCGACGTATTCGACAGTTGTGGTGGTGCCTGCGGCAAAAAAGCCACCTGGCAAAGCCGTGCTCGTGAACGCATCAATGCCACAATTATCGGTGGCACCGGGCGCCGGCCAGTTGACGATTCTTCCGCAGAGGCCCGGCGAAGCCTGGAGGGTCATATTGGCCGGCAGGCTGGTTATCACGGGAAATTCATTGTCCACCACCGTCAGAGTGAACGAACAGGATGTCACATTCCCGGCAGGGTCGGTAGCTACATAGTTCACCACATAAGCACCAGGGCTAAGGGTGTCGCCGGGTTGCAGGTTAGACGAGAAGCTCACCACGCCACAGTTGTCGGTAGCTACGGGTGTTGCCCATGCTGCAATTACATAGCATTCACCGGCAACAGTATTTACAGTATCGCTAACCGGGCAGGGCACAAGGCCCGGAGCCTGGCTATCCTCCACAGTCACGTTGAAGGTGCATTTCGATACATTGCCCACATCATCAACCGCCACATATTCCACAGGTGTTACGCCTACGGCGAAACTTGTATTGGGGCCTTGGCTCGGTGTAAATGCCAGCAGGTGGCAGTTGTCCGTCGCCGTGGGTTCCGTCCACGGTACGATAGCGCTGCAATTGTCCTGGTCGTTGTTTATCGAAATATCAGCCGGGCAGTTGGCTATTTGCGGTGCTTCATCATCCACCACGATGAGGTCGAAGGAACAGAAGGCCGTATTGCCGGCTGCATCAGTTGCGGTTGCGCTAATAGTCGTCGTGCCGAGTGGTATCAGTGTTCCCGCCGTTGGCGAATAAACTACATTCGGGTTGGGACAGTTATCGGAAGCCAAAGGCAGCACATCCCCCGCGAACTTGATGCCGCACATACCGGGCGAGTTGCCCACCGTGGCATTTACCAACGGGCAATCCAAAAACGCCGGAGGCTGCGTGTCATTCACCTGCACCGTAAATATGCAGGTGAAAAGGTCCCCTGCATTGCTTTGGGCCAAATAGGTGACGGTGGTGACGCCTGCATTAAAGGCTGTACCGCTCACATCGTTCGGGCCGCTGCCCGGCGTGGCGCCGGTCATTTGATAAAATATTTGTGCCACACTATCCTGCGGCGTTACAGTCAGCGACAGGCCGTTGACCACTGCCGAACACTGGTCCGCATCGTTCACCGTCAGCACATTGGACGGGCAGGTGAGCGTCAGCCCCAGCACCTCTTGGATCGTCACATCGAAGGAGCAACTGTCCACATTGCCGGCGGCATCTTCCACAAAATAGGTGACAGTGGTGGTGCCCACGTTGAAAGTGGCACCGCTGGCATCATTCGGGCCTCCCCCGGAGGTGTCTCCCGTGAGATGATAATAAGTCGTATCCACTCCGCAATTGTCGCCGGAACTGACCAAGGCTATGTTGGTTACCACGGTATTGATAGTACCGGGGGGCACCGATAGCGTCAGATCCGCCGGGCAGGCCAAAACCGGCAACTGGTCATCGGTCACGGTGACCATGAAAATGCAGGAATCCCGGTTGCCGGCAGCATCTTCTGCCACACATTTCACCTCCGTGTTTCCAACGGGGAATGCGCTGCCGGAGGCTGGGGTGCAAGTGACGGTGACGTCCGGGCAGTTATCAGTGGCGGTAGGTGCCGCCCACGATACGACCGCGTTGCAGCTATCCAGGTCATTTGATACGGTCATGCCGCCAGGGCAGCCGGCAATCACCGGAGCCTGGGAATCATTCACCGCCACGTTGAAGCTACAATCTGTGGAGTTCCCCGCCGCATCGTTGGCAGTATAGGTGACGATAGTAGTGCCCACGGGAAATAGGCCGCCCGAAGCATGGGTGCTGTCCACCGTGGTTACGCCGCAATTGTCAGAGAAGGTGGGCAGCGACCAGATGACCACTGCACCGCAACTGCCGGTATCGTTGTTCACCGTAATATTGGAGGGGCAGGTGATGACCGGTGCCTGGTTGTCGTTTACGGTCACCGTAAAACTGCAAGTGGATGTATTGCCGGAGGCATCGGTGGCAGTGTAAGTCACTGTTGTCCCAGGCCCCACTGCGAATGTGCTGCCGGAGGCTATCGTAGAGGTGAACGTTGTGCCGGGGCAGTTGTCCGAAACAACGGGACTGGCCCAGGTGACGACGGCATTGCAGCTATCCAGGCCGTTGCTCGCCACAATATTGGCTGGGCAGGTAATGGAAGGTGCAATGTTGTCTTCCACGGTGACGGTGGCAGTGCAGGTGCTGCTGTTGCCATTCACATCCGTAGCTGTCAGGGTGACGGTGTTTGTTCCGCTATTGGAACAATCCAAAGTATTCGGAGCTGCGTCGAGTGTGGCGATGCCACAGGCATCGGTGGAGCCGTTGTCTATCTGCGCTGCGGTGATGGTGACAGCTCCAGCGCTATCCAATTGCACGGTGATATCTTGGCAAAGTGCGACGGGTGGCGTCAGGTCTTCGACGGTGACGGTGGCGGTGCAGGTGCTGCTGTTGCCATTCACATCCGTGACGGTGAGAGTGACGGCGTTGCCGCCTACACTGGAGCAGTCGAAAGCATTCGGAATGACGTCGAGAGTAGCGATGCCACAGGCATCGGTGGAGCCGTTGTCTATCTGTCCTCCCGTTATGGTGGCATTGCCGGAGGCATCTAATTGAATGGTGATGTCCTGGCAGGCAGCAACTGGGGGTAATTTATCCTCCACCGTCACGGTGGCCGTACAGGTGCCGGAGTTCCCATTCACATCCGTGACCGTCAGGGTGACGGTATTTGTACCTACTTCGGCGCAGGTGAAAGCATTGGGGGCAACGCTCACGCTGCTGATGCCGCAATTATCGGAAGAGCCATTGTCTATTTGAGCGGCCGTGATGGTGGTATTTCCCGAATTGTCCAATGGAATAGTTATGTCGTGGCAAAGGGTGAAAGGCGGAGCGGTATCCTGCACTATTGCATCGAAGCTGCAAGTCACAGAATTGCCTGCCGCATCGGTGGCAGTATAAGTTACCGAAGTGGTGCCTACGGGGAAAATATCTCCGGAGTTGTGCGTGGAGGTCAATAAGACACCGGGACAATTGTCGGCAGCGGTGGGGGCTGTCCAGGTAACGGCGGCGTTGCAACTATCGGGGTCGTTGCCCATCGCAATATTTGCGGGGCAGCCGTTGATGACAGGGTCCTGTGTATCGTTCACCGTCACGTCAAAGCTGCAAGTCACAGAATTGCCAGCGGCATCGGTGGCGGTGTAAATTACCGTGGTGGTGCCCACGTCGAAAATATCGCCGGAGTTGTGCGTTGAGTTCAATACGACGCCGGGGCAATTGTCGGTGGCGGTGGGCGCTGCCCAGGTAACGACGGCATTGCAATTATCAATGTCGTTATTCACTGAGGTGTTGGTAGGGCAGTTGTTTATTGCAGGCTCTTCGGTATCGTTAACGGTTATATCAAAGCTGCACGTGGCAGAGTTACCGGCGAAGTCCGTGGCCGTGTAAGTCACGGTAGTGGTGCCTGCCGGGAAAGTTTCACCGGAATTATGATTCGAAATCAACGTAACCGCCGAGCAGTTATCGGTGGCAGCAGGTGCAGCCCATGTAATGGTGGCGCTGCAATTACCGGGGTCGTTATCTGTGCTGATATTTGTTGGGCACCCCGAAATCACGGGGGGCGTGATATCCACATTGGTCACCGTTGAGCTTGCAAAAACTATGTCGGCATTGTTCAATATTCCGCCCGTATTTGCCACTTCAATGGGGAACATCGGGAAGCTGGTGAAAGTCACATCCGTGGAAATGACATTGGGGGTGAGCAGCGTAAAATGGAGGATGAAAATAACGGTATCCGGGGGTGTCAAAGTCAAGCCTATCGGAGGTGAAAAATCAAACCAGGACACCTTCAACTCGCCCATTGAGGAGTTGAGGTCGTTGTACAACGCCACCGCAGGCAAGTTGTCGGTGACACTATCGAACTGGAGTATTGTTTCGTCCCAGGTCAATCCGAATTGGAAACTCGTGATGTCGTTGAAGTTGACCACACTCATGGGTATGTCAACCTGCGTGGAAGGGCAGTTCACCGAGGTGTCGTTGGCAATAAATGCCAGCGCCGTGGGCGAGGGCGGGTCTTCGACAACCGTAACATCGAACAGGCAAGCGGCCGTGTTGCCACTGCCATCGGTGGCAGTATAAGTCACCGGCGTGGTACCCAAAAGGAATACATCGCCGGGGTTGTGGGTTCCCGTCAGCGCAGGTATTCCACAATTATCGGTGGCGGTGGGGGCCACCCATGAAACGGAAGCCGAGGATTGCCCGAACGGAACATTGACCGTTATATTTGCGGGGCACCCGCTGATGACAGGGTTTACATTGTCTTCGATGGTAACGCTACCGGGCACGAGCACGATGTTCGCATTGGGAATGATACCGCCGGGATTTGCGACTTCTAAGGGGAAGCCGGGAATGCTGCCGATAGTTATTGGCGACACATCGCCATAATTGCCCATCACGTTGAAAGTGATGGTAAACATGATGTAGCCATTTGGCAGGGTTTCACCTATTGGTGGTAATAAGTCGAACCAGGAAAAGCGCAATTCTCCGTTCACCGCATTGGAGGTATTGTAAAGTGTGGTGAGCGGCATATTGTCTGTGACAATGGAAAACTGGACAATCGCGGGATCCCAAGTCACGCCAAATTGGGCGCTTACAATGTTTATAAAATTATCCACGGTCACATCCACGCTAACGGTGCTACCTTCACAAGCCGTGGTATTTTCTGCAATAAAAGTAACCTGAGACTTCAAAGATGGCAGCCAGAATAAAGAGGCAGCGATAAGGATGGGTAAAAATTTTTTCATGTCGTAGGGTTGAGTGGCTTGGATGATAAAAATCGGTTCTTGGCAGGTAACCATCGCCCATCGACAGAAGGGGGGGATGTCTGCCAGTCAACACTTTGGCTTCCGGAGTTGGATGCGTCAAAATAATGAATCCTTAAGACTTTATCCGTTTATCCTCTCCTTCCCGTCGGAAGGAGAGGAATTAACGGGCACAAAAAATGGGTATTCTCCCGAAAGTTCGGGATCACTCCAAGCCAAAAAGTTCTGCATGGTTTAGCCAGCTCCGGCACGAAATGGCGGGAACTGGCCTAAACCTTACAGAATCGGCCTGGAGCCGTATGTGTCACTAATCCATCAGTACCATCTTGCGCACGGCTTGGTGCGTAGATGTTTCCAGGCGATAGAACAAGATGCCTTTGGCAGGCAGGTCGTTCCTGTCAATGAGTACCTGATGATAGCCTGCCGTAAAATCGCCTTCTATTAATTTCAGTATGCGGCCCGCCGGGTCGAGAATGCTCAACGTAGCACTCGTGCTTTCCGGCAGATTGAACCCGATGGCCGTCTTATGACTAAATGGGTTCGGCTGATTTTGATACAGTGCGAAAATGCTTTGGAGTTGCTCTCCGGCTGCCGTCGTGCTTTCGAACGTCAAATCCACGCCCTTGAGGTCACCGTCGCCAGTAACTGCCTCAATGACGATGTAATCCTCCGTTGCTGCGAGCAGGCTGCTCAACGAGGAAGCATCTTGCAGGGCTTTGAATTTCAAGGTGAACAGCTCGTAGCCATCGGGTAGCTCCACCGGTGCAAGGTTGTACCAGTTGGTGGCCAAAAGACCTTCACCGGCCCGAAGGGCGTTGAAGTTGGCTTGTGACAAATTCACTAATTCGCCTGGAATGACCCCGGCAAATTGCAGCGCTTTCTGGTCGAAAGTCAGAGTCATTTGATAGGCCGACATATTGGTGAAGTCTTTGGAGCGCAGTGTCACGAATACATCCTGGCCAGCGACGATGGGTTGGTCAGCAATGTGGAAATTCAATTTCTCAGCGCGGTCATCCACGCCATTAGCAAGGCCCGTAGTCGGAGATGCGGTGCAGTTCACGTCTCCTATCTTCATACCGATGAAATCGGCATCGGAAATGTTGGCCATCACGTTGAGGTAGCTAAGAAATTCATTGCCCACAGGGAACGGGTTGCCCGGCAGGGCAGGTATCGCGGGCACGAAGCGCCACGAGGTGTTGCCTGGTATGTTTGGAATGAAGCCTATGCTCAATTGGTGGATGAGCGAAGCGTCAAATACTGTCACTTGATTATCCTTATTGGCGTCAGCCGCAATAATCTTGTATGGAGAGTTCAGCGGTGTAAAACCAGCCGCATGCTGGTGTACGAGCAAGGCGTCGTTTACCGTCACGCCGTTTGCCCAATTGATATTCTTGGTGGGCGTAATGGTGGCGTTGCTGTTTTCGGGCACGGTAAAACTAAAGGCGCCCGGAGCGCTCGGAATGTTGCCACTCACACTGCCCGTCAAATCCACCGTCACGAGATGTATGGGGTCGGAACCGCAAAGTGATTCGCGGTGAAGCGTACCCGCTATGGTGTAAGATGCTCCGGTATTCAGCACACTGATGTTGCCGGCAAGGCCGAGCGCCGGTACGAGGGCTGAGAATGGGCCTCCACCAATCAACTGGCTCACCAACTCGTTATCAATGAGAACAGGTGTGGAAGAACCCGGCACCCCGGTCAACATCACCTTGAGGTTGAAAATGGTGGTGCCATTGGCAAAAGATTGCCCAATGGGTACCACGTTGTCAAACCAGGATACCGACACATTCGTTGCACTATTCACCAAGGCCAAAAAGCCGGAGGCAAGGGCGGGATTTACATCCTGCACTCCCACCACAGTGGCTACCGAACCATCGGTAATGGTCATATCAAAGCTGAAAGACGTAATGTCGGTGAACATATCAACAGTCACCGGAACGAGAACCATGTCTCCCGTGCCGCCTGAAGCGTCACCTGCATCGAAGATAACTCCTCCTAATACCGTCACAATGGAAGTGCAGGAATTGGTGTTGCCCTGTGCATCTTCCACGAGCAACGTCACTGGCACCTGCCCTATATCGGCAACGCTGAACACGTCCTGCGACAGGCTCATGTTTACAATCCCGCAGTTATCGCTGCTGCCATTGTCCACGTTTGGTGGCGTAATCTGCGCCTGCCCGTTGTTGTCCAACTGAACCGTGATGGCCGGGTGGCAAACGGCAAACGGGTTTTGGGCATCTATGACGGTGAGGCCGATGATGTGGGTAGTGAGGTTGCCGCATTCATCCGTCACTTCAAATGTAATGGTGTACGTCCCCGGTGCATAGAAACCGGAGGCGCTGAAAGTGCCGTTGCCAATACCGTAATTCACCTGGGCGTCGTTGGTGATAATCAAATCAGCGAAGGCGCTGCACCCGTCCGTAATTTCTTGCGACAGGTCGAGGTCCACCAATGGGGTGCAGATGCCACCCTGCGCGAGTATGGTCACCGTATTCGGGAATGCCACATCCGGTGGCGTCACATCCTGAGTCTGGATGATTTGCAGTTGGTTAGCAGCGGCATTGCCGCAGTCGTCTTCCAAACTCCATACCCTGCCAATGCAGAATTTGCGCGGGCAATCGTCCACCGGAATGGGCATGCCACCGTCAATGAATACGAAGTTGGTGATGGTGGTGGTGGCTCCTCCTCCAAAAGCATCATAGGACTTTTGAGAAAACCCAAAAGTCTGACCGGGAGTAACAGGAATAAGCGCCCTGCCACTTTGCGTGGTAGCTCCGCTAAATGTGCCATATGCACCATCCGTAAGTTGATTGAAAACACCATTTATTGTATAACCAAAGGGGTCGAAGCCTGCATGGGAATTAGAAGATACGTAGCTCCAATCGAATGCAATATAATGAGGCCCTGGGCCAAGAGCAGGAATAGGGGCATTCATGGTATAGTTGGATTGAGCATCTACGAAGCTACAGCATCCAAGATTATTTGCCCCGGTAATGGAAATCTGCCCTGGAACATTGCTCAAGTTAATAGAGCCGTCAACTGTATTAACAAGGGCGAAAGTCCACTGGCTTGGAGAGAAATCATAAGCATTGCCTTCTGCATGGCTGGCAAAATCCTTGTACGCGTGGTAGTCTGTGAGCAAGGCGTTTGGCGTGGGGTCACAGTTGTCAGCTTCATTTGTCACATCGCCAACGAGGCTGAGGTCGCCGGGTTGGTTGACATAACAGATGTTGAGGCCCCAACCGATGATGTTCCCGCCGTCGGGGTCTTCTGTATCGAATACTCTGAGTATCCAGGTGCCGTTTATTTGCACACCATTGAAGTCAGCTAATGTCCCGAACGGCTGATAAAATCCGTTATCAGTTGGCGGGCAGGGGAAAGAACCATAAGGGGCACCAGCGTCGTCGAAATTGATTTCGATGTTATTATTGCTCCCACAAGAATTGTCATACAAGGTCACAATGGTGCCATCGGGGCTTTCCAATTCGATAAACAAATCACCCACCCAGGTATGCTCGATTTGTAAGCCCACGACATTGATGTCCGTAATCCTGCCGTTGTCGGGAACGACGAGCGTGGAGGTTACGGTGGGGGTACCCGATGGTGAAATAAACACCGGTACATCCGTACTCGTGTAGGTGTCGCAGAGGTGGTTGGCCACCGTGTAAGAATCGGGGCAATCTAAAGTGGCATCGCCGGGAGCGGTAAAGGTCGGGTCGGTGGTGTCCAGCACGTTGATGGTCTGAACGCAGGTGGAGGTGTTGCCCTCGCCGTCGGTTGCCGTCCATGTGCGCTGAAAGTCATACGTCCCGGTGCAGACGATGTTGAAGTGCCCACCGTCAGAGAAGGTGACGACAGGAGGCGGGCAGTTGTCGGTGGCCGTAGCCGTGCCGGTGAACGCGGGAAGCTGGCTTTGGTCGCACTCGATGGTGACATCTGCGGGGCAGGTAATCACGGGGTCTTCGTTGTCCTGAATATTTATAGTGGCCTGGCACATGGCAAAATTGTTAGAGCAATCCGTCACTTTTATCTCCACCACCACATCGCCGATGTAGCTGCAATCAAATGTGAAAACGCCGGGGTCGAAGGGTGAATCGGGAATGCCGTCCCCGTTAACATCTACCGACATTTCAAGCAACAGGCTGCAAGCACAATTATCAACACTGAAGGCACCGACTTGGACCGGGAGTATATCCACAGACCCATTGGAACCCAACGCCACATTGATGTTGGTGCAAACCGCCACCGGGGCGATGGGGTCAACCACCGTCACAGCAGTGGCGCAGATACTCACATTGCTGCTTTGGTCGGTAACGGTGAGGGATACTATATGAGGGCTACTGGCAATGTCGGTGCAATTAAACACATTGGGTGAAACCACCCGGCTGACGATGGTGCAGTTGTCTGTACTGCCTGCGTCAATGTCATTTGGGAAAACCGTCACACTCCCCACTGCGTTCAATTGCGCAGTGAAAGTGGCGTTGCAAAGGGCATTGGGTGGAGTATTGTCTTGCACCGTCACCGTCACAGGCCCGGCCACAGTACTATTTCCACCGGCGTCTGTCACCCGAAGGTAGGCGGTGTTAGCCCCCAGGTCGGTACAGTCATAAATCGTACAATTAGTCCAGGCGCCACCCGCTGCCGGGCCAATTTCCCAGGAAACAATGCTGCTGCAATCATCGGTACTGCCGTCGTTGATATCCGTGCCGCAGACCGTCACCTGGCCTAAGCTATTTAATGAAACGGTGATGTTCTTGGCTAATGCCACCGGCGGTGTGACATCTCTAACGGTTACGGTCGCCTGACAGATGTTGCTGTTGCCGTATTGATCGGTGACTTGGATTTCGACAGTGTTGGCGCCAATTTCCGCACAAAGAAAATTCACGGGTACCCCAATCGCATTGAATGGGCCGGAGGTGCCTTTGCGAATTCTGTAATCCGTCAGCGGGCTGGTGCAATTGTCATAGCTACCATTGTCTATGAAAGGCGAGGTGCCCTGTGCATAAACATCCACAGAAGGAGTTGCTCCTGTTATAAGGTTTACTGTAATATCCTGGCAAAGCGCCACCGGCGGCAAGTTATCCAGCACCGTCACTACTGCCGAACAGGTATCGCTGTTATTATTGGCATCTATCACTTCCAATAACACTGTATTAATTGACATGATGATATTGGCGCAGCCAAAAGTAACAGAAGGATGAAAATATGGAGGAACGGAGCCATCCGGAAAGCCATCTGTCGGAGCGACGTCGTGGGCGATGTTCCAGATGGCAATGCCGCAGTTGTCAGAACTGCCAGCGTCAATGTCCGCACCAGTGACCGTAACGCTGCCATTGGCATCGAGCTGTACGGTGATGTCTTGACAAACCGCCGTCGGGTTCAACTGGTCTTCGACAACTAAGTGAATGGTGTAAGAGGATGTGTTTCCATGAATATCATGGGCCGTATAGGTGATATCGTAATCGCCCACCGGATAAATGCCGCTGGCATCACTGCTGGTGCCGGAAGCCGCCGGGACTGGCCCTCCGCTATTGGTTACTATGGAAAAAGAAAATCCGTCGGTATAATTCGTCAGGTTGAGGCCACAGTTATCTGTTGCTCCCCCGCCATCAAGGCTGACAAACTGCGTACATCCAGGAGATGGAGAGACGATGATACTCGAAGGCAAAAAAGGCCCGGTGAGTACAGGGGGTTCGTTGTCGTTTACCGTCACAGTAAAACTGCATTGGTCAATATTGCCGGAATTATCGGTGGCTGTGTAAGTAACGGTATAAGGCCCGCCGACTGGGAAAGGATAAGGCGGGCTAAAGTTTGAAGTCACGATGGCCCCCGGGCAGTTATCAGTAGCTGTCGGTTCGGACCAATTTACAGATGCATAGCATACCCCTGGGTCATTGCCTGCTACTATATTCGCCGGGCATGCCGAAAGTACAGGGTCTTCATCGTCGGTGATGATGACTGTGACGGTATGGTTAAGCGTAGTAGTACCATCAGTCGTTGTAAATGCAATAGAGGTAGTGCCAACATTGTAAATGCCATTAGCACTACCGGAACCGGAGCCAGGAGTCGCACCTGTTCGTGTCCAGGTGGTCACAATGGATGCCGGGCAGTTATCCGACACCAGAGGTGTCAAAGAATTGACGAATTTGGAGCAAGCTCCAGCATCGGCGCTTGCCGTAACATTCGACGGCCAGGTTGCCACGGGCGGCACATTGTCCACAATGGTCACCACGAACGGGATAGCAGCGCTTTGGCTGCCAGGCCCCGGGTCGTTTAAGGTCACATAAACAGTCACCACAGTCCCCACCTGTGCGCAGTTGAATACAGGCCCGGGAAGAGACGTCGGGTAAGGTATCGTTGCAAAGATGTCTTCCCAAATGGAGAGCGTTGCCCCATTAATGGGTAAGCACTGTGGATAAGAGCTGGTCACGTATGGCACGAAAACATTGCTGTTCAGCGTGGTTGTTCCAGTGTTATCTAAGGAAAGGTTAATCGCTGCGCCAGAGACATACCCGATGTCGCATTGCGCCTGTAAAGAGTTTTGCGAAAGGCAACACAGAAGTAAGGTTGCAGCGAAGGCAGTTTTCAAAGCATTTGGCACATGGAGCAAAGCCTTGAATTGCTGAGGAAACAGAAGGCGGTTAGGCCGCCACTGAGTGTTGAAATGTGTCATAGTCGTAGGCTTGGTTAGTGAAGAAATTTACCCACAGCCGGGCAGGGCCAGGCCGTTTCGTGTAAGAATTATAATGTGAAAGTTGAGTTGGCGTGGTGGCGTTTCTGAATGCCGCTTGCCAAATGTTCATGGCAGGTCGCGCAAACATACAAATTTTACCCTCATGCACCGCACAACTTGAATCACCATTGTTAAGTGCCGTTTTAGCGTGTTGGCATAATTAGCGGGCGGCATACATGCCGCTTATTCCCCACATTGAGCCAAAGCACCGGAACGGCTGACGCAACTTGATTTTCAAGAATACCATACGCCAAAAACCTTTCGGCTTAGCGTGTACTTTGAGCGAGACGTCCTATTTGTTTTACGATTGATGTTTGAATGATAGCCTTGAGCTAACTGTTCATGAGATAGTGATGCGGGAGGTCCGTAATCTGGTAAGTTATAGTCTGAATCGGTTTCTGGTAAAGTGAAGTTCATGTTCAATCGGGATTGTAGCAGAAAGGCGTTTGGGTGCGCCCTTCTTGTGTCATGTTCAGTGTATGCGGGCTCACTACGTGCCCGGCAGAATTTTAAACGAGGCAAAAGTACGCACCCGCACCCGCCAAAACATCCCTATATTTAGGTATTGTAAAACAGCCCGATAATAAAATACTTGAAAAATAAATGCACGGGGGCGTTGTCCGGCAGCGGGGAAAATTCTGATTCTATGTGAAACCATGTTGGTGAATGGTTTTAGGAACGCGTGCGTAACACACCGAAAATGGCTTTTCTGTACCTTCGCGCTTCGGGCAATGTGGCCGCCATCTACAGATATTCTCGTGACAGGCAAAGAGGCAAAGCCCGGAAAGCACCGGAAAAGAAGGCGCTTTCATGCTTTCCGTTCAACACACAAAACTAAAGCTGACGGCTGGCCAGCGTCAGCCGGTAGATTATGGAGTCAGAACACATTATCGGAAGATATAAAGGTGAGGAAGAAGGCCCGCTGTTTATTTGCACAGCGGGTATGCATGGCAACGAGCCAGCGGGCGTTCTGGCGCTCAAGTCGGTGGTTCATTTGCTCGAAAGAGAGCCGTTGATAAACCCCGGCTTCAAGTACAGGGGTTGCATGTTGGCTCTTCTTGGCAACACCCGCGCTTACTTTAATGGCAAACAGCGGTTTATCGCCAAAGACCTGAACCGCCTGTGGGAGCCGGAAACGGTGCAGCGCATCCGGCACACGCCACCGGAACAATTGGAGGCAGAGGAGTTGGAATTGAGCGAACTCATCTCCGTCATTGACGGCGAGATAGCCGCCTGCAAGCCGCAGCGCATCGTTCTGCTCGACCTCCACTCCACCTCTGCCACAGGGGGAATATTTTCCATCGCCACCGAAGCCCCGGAATCTGTGCGCATAGCGGTTGAGTTACACGCCCCTGTCATCACAGGCATGATGAATGGCATCAAAGGCACGACGCTGCATTATTTTACAAAAGACAATTTCCCCTGCCCGGCGGTAGGGGTCGCCTTTGAGGGGGGGCAACACGACGACCACCTCACGGTGAACCGCTGCATAGCGGCCATCATCAACTGCATGCGGAGCATCGGGGCCGTCCGGCCCGAAGATGTGGAAAACCGCCACGATGAGTTGCTGATTCAGTTTTCAAAAGACCTGCCGAAGATCGCCGGACTCATCCACGTGCATTCCATCAAACAGGACGACAAATTCAAGATGCGCATAGGTTACCAAAATTTTCAGGCCGTGCGTAGAGGCGAAATTCTGGGAGAGGACCGCCAAGGCATCATCCGGTCGCCCGCCGATAGCCTGATTCTGATGCCGCTTTACCAGCCACAGGGCAGCGACGGTTTCTTTTTAATAAAAAAAACGGCCTGAAGCGGCCCACTCATTCAACCGCAAATTTGAAAATCAAAAGCATGATGCACGAAAAAGACCCTCACGACCTTTCCGAAAATCCCGGCCTGACACCGGAAGAAACACCAGACGAAGAAACGGCGGGCACCGCTCCCGAATGGGCGCAAAACCGGCTCGACCTTTCGCCGGTTTTGGAGGCTGTTGTCAATGTGAAAGCTGAGCTTGGCAAAGTCATCATCGGTCAGGAAAAAATGATGGACCTGCTGTTGGCCGCACTGTTTTGCAACGGCCACGTACTCATCGAGGGGGTGCCTGGCATCGCCAAAACACTGACCGCCAAACTCCTCGCACAGACCCTCAAGGTCGGTTTTTCGCGCATTCAGTTTACGCCCGACCTCATGCCGAGCGACGTGGTGGGCACCACGGTTTTCAACATGAAAACCTCTGATTTTTCTTTTAATGCCGGACCTGTATTTTCCAATATCATCCTCATTGACGAAATAAACAGAGCACCGGCCAAAACACAGGCGGCCCTTTTTGAAGTCATGGAAGAATACCAGGTGACGGTGGATGGGCACACCCATCCCATGAAAGAGCCGTTTTTCGTTTTGGCTACTCAAAACCCCATCGAACATGAGGGCACCTACAAGCTGCCGGAAGCGCAACTCGACCGGTTCATCTTCAAAATAAACGTGGAATACCCTGAACTGGATGAGGAGAAATCCATCCTGCGGCGGTTCAGCAACGATTTCAACATGGTGGTGAAAAAAGAGGTGAAACCTGTGTTTTCTGCCAGCGGCATCGCCGTTTGCCGTTCGCTGGTGGAGCAGGTGCAAATCAGGGAAGAACTCATGGATTACATCGCCGCCTTGGTGCACCACACCCGCCGCCATGCCAGCCTCTTTCTCGGTGCCTCGCCGCGCGCATCCCTCGCCATACTCAAGGCGTCCAAAGCCATCGCCGCCATGAGCGGACGGGATTTCGTGACTCCCGACGATATCCGTTTTGTGGCGTATCCCGTGCTCAACCACCGCATCATCCTCACCCCCGAACGGGAGATGGAGGGCTTTGATGCCGGTGATGTTATCGGAGAAATTATGAAGAAATTAGAGGTGCCGCGGTGAAACTAACTACCAATGATGAATGCTGAATGCAGGCTGCATTCAGCATTCATCATTTCAGACTGACTTTCGTCCCAAGATAAAAAGAGAGGGTGTAAAATTTATCCTTGTTGGTACCGATGCCCCGCTTCATGAGGTAGTGCTGGTAATTGGGCTGCAAAAACAGGCTCCAACGAGG
>SCUG01000512.1 GCA_004297645.1 Saprospiraceae bacterium
TACCGATAGCTATCGGTACTTCGACAGCCTGTTTTAGCGGCGCCGGAGAAAACTTCGGCCTCGTGTCCGGGAAACCGAAACATTGCCCCGCAGGGGCGCAAACGATATATGAAAATAGCCCTGGCCCAACTAAATTTCTTCGTCGGCGACTTCGAGGGCAACCTCCGGAAGATGCTCATTGCCGTCGCCACTGCCAAAGAGCAGGGGGCTGATTTGGTGTGCTTTCCCGAATTGGCCACCTGCGGATACCCGCCGAGGGATTTTCTCGAATTCGACGACTTCATCTGCCGGGCCGGGCACTCGATTGAGAAGCTGGCCGAAGCCGCCCGTGGCATCGCCATTGCCGTAGGCTCGCCCAGCCGCAACCCCGTCATCGAGGGAAAAGACCTGTACAACTCCGCTTATTTTCTGGAAGAGGGCAAGGTGAAACACGTGCAGCACAAAGCGCTCTTGCCCACTTACGACGTGTTCGACGAGTACCGCTACTTCGAACCGGCGCGCCAGTTCAACGTCGTGGAATTCAAAGGAAAAAAAATAGCCCTCAGCATCTGCGAAGACCTTTGGAATCTCGGCAACGAGAACCCGCTTTACACCGTGGTGCCACTCGATGAGATGATGCCGCAAAAGCCCGATTTGATTCTCAACCTGTCGGCCTCGCCCTTCTCGTATGAGCACGCCAAAAACCGGATTCATGTGTTGCGGGCCAACGTGGAGCGCTACGGCATACCCTTAATTTACGTAAACCAAATGGGGTCGCAAACGGAAATCATCTTCGACGGCGGCTCGCTCGTGGTGTCGCCCAACGGGCATATTTTTGATGAAATGCCCTTTTTCGAAGAGGCCGTCAGGACCTACGATTTTGATGAAATCTTACACAACGGCCGCAGCGTGGAGCAGCCGAAAGACAAAATCAGCCTCATCCATGACGCCCTCATTCTCGGCATCCGTGACTATTTCAGCAAGCTCGGTTTCGAGCAGGCCATCCTCGGCCTTTCCGGTGGCCTCGACTCGGCGGTGGTGGCCGTGTTGGCGGCAAAAGCCATCGGCAAAGACAATGTGCGCTGCCTGCTCATGCCTTCGCAGTTTTCCTCTGACCACTCAGTGAACGACGCCCGCGAGCTGGCCGTCAACCTCGGCATGCAATACGACATCGTGCCCATCAAGCCATTGTACGAGGCTTTCATGCAAGCCTTGAAGCCGCACTTCCGGGGTAGTCCTTTCGGCGTAGCCGAAGAAAACTTACAGGCCCGCATCCGGGGCATTCTCGTGATGGCCCTTTCCAATAAATTCGGCAACATCCTGCTCAACACGACCAACAAGAGCGAGTTGGCCGTGGGGTACGGCACCCTTTACGGCGACATGTGCGGCGGCCTTTCAGTACTCGCCGATGTTTATAAAACCGAGGTGTTTGAACTCGCCCGCTTCATCAATAAGGACGGCATCATCATCCCCGAAAACATCATCACCAAGCCACCGAGCGCCGAGCTACGGCCCAACCAAAAGGACAGCGACAGCCTGCCCGAATACGACATCCTCGACCAGATACTTTACCAATACATCGAGAAGCGGCAGGGGCCGAACGAAATCATCGCCATGGGTTTCGATGAAAAAGTGGTGCGCCGGGCCTTGCGCCTCGTCAACATCAACGAGTTCAAACGCCACCAGGCAGCCCCCGTGCTGCGGGTGTCGCCCAAAGCTTTTGGCGTGGGCAGGCGGATGCCCATTGTCGGAAAGTATTTGTCGTAAGCCGTGATTCCTAACCAACCCCTTTGCAACGATTTGCAATCCTGGCGCTGTTTTCCCGGTAAAAGTTGACGAACTTTGCGGAGGCCGGCCGTGCCGGCAAAATCACCGGGCAACCAAGAGGTTTAGGAACGTGCGCAAAACAACCTGGCGAATTCACCGGGTGACTTCGAGTCACCTGGTGAATTGGCTTCTGCAAAACTTACCAATTTATTTTGCGCACGTTCATTAAGAACTCAGGAACATAATATTTCCAGACATGAAAGCGCCAAACTACATCGGTCTTTTTTTCCCAATTCTTCTTTTTAGCGGCCTGCTCTCTGCTCAAGGTACCGGGGCTTGGCAGTCCAAAATCGAACCCGGCGTTTTTCAAAAAGCCGCCGCAGGCGAAACCGTAGAGTTCCTCGTCGTGCTGCGCGAGCAGGCCGATGTGAGCGAAGCCCGTTTCATTCCCCGGAAAAAAGACAAGGCCGGTTTTGTTTTCCAAAAACTCACCACCACGGCGGAGCGTACCCAAAATCCCGTCCACCAAACGTTGGAGGATTTCGGGGCACCCTACCGTTCGTTTTGGATAGTCAATGCCATTTGGGCGGAAGGCACGCTGCCCCTGCTCGAAGCGCTGGCCCGCCTGCCCGAAGTTCAGGAAATCCAATCCAACCCACACGTGAATCTGGAGCTTCCTCAGCGCAGTGACGCCACCCAAGATGGCAACCGTGCTATCACTTGGGGCATCACCGACATAGGCGCCGACTTAGTCTGGGCGATGGGCTACACCGGGCAGGGTGTCGTCATCGGCGGACAGGACACGGGCTACGACTGGGACCACGAAGCGCTGAAAGTCAAATACCGCGGCTGGGACAATGTCGCCATGACCGCCGACCACAACTACAACTGGCACGATGCCATCCACTCGAATGTCGGCGCCAACGACTGCGGGTTTAATTCTCCGGAACCCTGCGACGACCACAACCACGGCACCCACACTATGGGGACAATGACGGGCGAAAACGCCACCGACGATTTCGGCGTGGCGCCCGATGCAAAATGGATAGGCTGCCGCAACATGGACAACGGCAACGGTACGCCCACGACTTACATCGAATGTTTCGAGTGGTTCCTCGCCCCCACCGACCTGAACGGCCAAAACCCCGACCCCACCAAAGCTCCCGATGTCATCAACAATTCATGGTCGTGCCCGGTGAGCGAAGGCTGCAACACCGGAAATTTCGCCACCATGGAAACCGCCCTTAACAACTTGCGCAATTCGGGCGTAGTCATCGTCGTCTCCGCCGGCAACTCCGGTCCCAACTGCGAAACAGTAGATGCCCCGCCCGCCATTTTCGAGGGCAGCTTTTCGGTGGGCGCCACCAATTCGAGCGACACCATTGCCACTTTCAGCAGCCGGGGGCCGGTGACGGTGGACGGGAGCAACCGCCTGAAACCCAACGTCAGCGCACCAGGTGTGAGCGTTTATTCTTGCATTCGCAATAACAGTTACGCCACCTGGAGTGGCACCAGCATGGCCGGGCCGCATGTGGCAGGCACGGTGGCGCTGATGCTCTCGGCCAACCCCTCACTCACCGGGCAGGTGGAACAAATCGAGACCATCCTTGAAAACTCGGCGGTTGCCAAAACCACGGCACAGACTTGTGGCGGCACGCCGGGCACCAACATCCCCAACAACACCTTCGGCCACGGCATCATTGACGCCGAAGAGGCCGTCAACCAAGCGCTGGCGCTGCTGCCCGTCGAGCTGTTTTCTTTTTCAGGCACGCCCGAAGGCATGGATGTGCGGCTGCATTGGGAGACCTCGTCCATCGGCGGCCTCAACCATTTTGAGGTGGAGCATGCCACCTCCGGCACTTCATTCACCTTGCTGGGCAAGGTTCCTTTTGCTCCGGCATCAGGTACCACCACAGCCACTTTCCAGTATCTCCACGAAATGCCCGGCGCAGGGGTGCATTATTACCGGCTGAAAATGGTGGGCTTCGACGGGGGATATGAATACTCCAACGTGATTGTGATTCAGATGGCTGGTGAAAGCGAGGTCATGCTGTTTCCCAACCCGGCCGGAAACGCCCTGTCGCTGGTGGCAAAAATGGCGGCAGGCGAAGACGTGCTCGTTCGGGTATTCGATGCCGCAGGGCGGACTGTCGTGGAATTGCCAGTCACCACCGGCACCGGAGTGTTCCCGGCTTCCATCCAAACGGGGGACTTTGCCAGCGGTGTTTATTTCATCGAAATAAGCGGAGGCAATGGCGCCGCCGCGCCTTTGCGAAGCAAGTTTGTCAAAAACTGATCTTGCTCACCGAAAACAAATGCCCCCACCCTGATGGAGCACTTCCTCTCCCTTATTGCGGAGCAAATCCAGACGCAGACCTGGCTTGACGGAGCCATCACCGTCACGGCGCTGATTTACGTGTGGCTGGCGGCCAAAGAAAAAGTGTGGTGTTGGGCGTGGGGCATCGTCTCTTGCTCGCTTTGGGCATGGGCGGATTTCGCCCGCTACAACCTCTGGGTGGATGGCATTCTGCAAATTTTTTATGTGGGCATGGGCGCGTGGGGACTGTACGCCTGGCGTTTCGGCGGAGCCGGAAAAAAGGAGCTGTCCATCCGGCGGTTGCCGTGGTCATCGCATCTTAGAATCCTGGCCGCTGGGGCTGTGCTCACGCTTTTACTTGGGCTGGTTTTCGATAGATATACACCTACGTCTTTGCCATACCCCGATGCATTCATCACGGCCTTTTCTATCCTCTCTACATTTCTTACTGTACGCAAAGTGTTGGAAAACTGGCTGTATTGGATAGCGATAGATGCGCTGGCCATTTTGCTGTTTGCTGCCCGCGATGCGGTATTGATAGCTTTTGTAATGGCGGTGTATGCAATTATTGCCATCTTCGGTTTCATCACCTGGCGGCGTAGATTTGCCGCCCAAAGCGAGCAGTAAAGCACAACGTCGCGATTCTAACTTTTCATCATCGTTAATTGCCACCGTGGCGAGCTGACCTGCTGGTTGAATTTGCGAGAGGCTGCATAGCGACCTTGCAAAGAAGCATTAACGGGCATGGCGTCAGATTTTTGTTTCCCACACAACTCTTCTATATTCGCCAAATGGACAACTCAATTAACATTTTCCCCACCACTGAGAGGGAACGGTTGTTTGAACAGCTCAATGAAAAACTTGAGACAGCTTATCAATTCAATCGGAAACTTGTAAGTTTTCAGGCAAACAAGAACGAGCCGGTTTACAGGTGGTTCAAGTATAAGGAAGGGTTTTCATCCAGCTTGGTCAAATACTTTTTGAAAAAGTTTGCGCCAAAGCCGGGGCGGGTATTAGACCCGTTTGCCGGGGCAGGAACAACTCTTTTCGCTGGCCAAGAGTTGGGCTGGGAAAGTCATGGGATAGAACTATTACCTGTGGGGGCTTTTGTCATGAAAGTCAGGGAAGCCGTTCTGAGAGTTGATTTCGAAAAACTGAAAGGCACCATCAACAAGCTCTGGTCAGATATTGGGCAAATGGGTAGTTATGATGAACACCTCCGGCATATCCCCATCACTAAGGATGCTTTCCCTGATGAAACTGAAAATTACCTGAATAAATATCTCACCATTTGCTCCAACCTTAAAGACAAAGATATTCAGACGCTGTTGCGTTTTGCTGCCTTTGCTGTTTTGGAGGAAATCAGCTACACTCGCAAAGACGGGCAGTACCTTCGCTGGGACTATCGTTCCAACCGAAAGCTATTGAGTAAACCTTTCGATAAAGGTAAAATTCTCACCTTTCGGGAAGCTGTCAGCAACAAGCTGCAACAAATGCTGACTGACCTTTCACCCCACAAACCCCTGACTCTTTTTGACCAGGTGGAAAGCAATGGGCATTCACAACATCCCGTGAACATTATAGAAGGCTCATGCCTTGAAGAATTGCCCCGGCTGAAAGATGAGTCTTTCGATTTCATCGTTACTTCCCCCCCATATTGCAACAGATACGATTATACCCGCACTTATGCATTGGAACTTGTTTATCTTGGGTACGACAACCAAGCTGTTCGGGATCTCCGCCAAACCATGCTTTCCTGCACCGTCGAGAACAAAGAGAAGATTGGGTATCTACAAAAGCTATACGCTTCTCTTGGCGAAGAGAAGGCTTTTGGAAATATCCTCGATGTATATGATGGCTCACCTGCCATGACCGAAGTCAATGAAGTACTGAATGAATTGAACCGGCAGGGCAAACTTAATAATGCCAATATCTCCCGGCTGGTCAAAAACTATTTTTTGGAAATGTGCTTCGTTATCCGGGAAATGGCAAGAGTACTGAAAAGCGGGGGGCGTTGTGTGATGGTAAACGACAATGTCCGCTACGGCGGGGAAGAAATCCCCGTTGACTTAATCCTGTCTGAATTTGCGGAAAATTTTGGCTTTACAATTGAAAAGATATTCGTCTTGCCAAAAGGTAAAGGCAACAGCAGCCAGCAAATGGGCAACTATGGACGCACAGAAATCCGTAAATGCATTTACCTATGGCTAAAGCAGTAGAACGGGAAAACTCTATCCAAAGCTCGGATGATTTGGTAACGCCCAGAGAGCAAACCAGAGCTGGATTTATTGCCCTCGCTTTGGAAAAGAACTACTTGGCTGTACCCTATACCGAGGAAGCAAAGGCGTTGAAAACCCTCGCCAGCACGGTCAATAGACCAAGAGAGTTGCTAAAATCGGACGACCTGAGGATGGCCCTTATAACTGCTTCGGGGCTTTCTGAAAAATCACTGAAGTTCTTGACAGAAGACGACAAGACGTTCGCCATCAAAGGGTTGATTGAGAAATTCTTAGAACCGGCAGGGAGAAACTTTGTGGATGAACTTGTTTATAGGTATTTGCTAACTAAAGGCGACGCATTGGGTGGCAAGGCGAGGAATCTGGCCGGAACACTTGGAGAACGCAAATTTTTGAGGGTGTTACTTTCTGTGTTCAATCTTGCAGGTTTAAACTACAGTTGGAAGGATGCCGGCTCCGACTCATGGCTTGTCAGACCCAAAGACGATACTGGTATTGAAAACCGAATCAGAGGGCTTTCCTGGACAAAAGGGAATAAGAACCGCTTGTTGCTATTGAATACCAATGTTCCGGCAATAAAGAAAAATGTTGACGTCTCCATTTTGGAAGGCACCTTTGATGAAGCTAAAGGAGCCAAAAAGTCAATCATCTATCAAAGTGATAAGTACATTGCTTTGGGTGAACTAAAAGGGGGCATTGACCCTGCTGGCGCTGATGAACATTGGAAAACTGCAAACTCTGCATTGAATAGAATCAGAACCGGTTTTGATAAATACCAACGCAGACCGAAAATTTTCTTTGTCGGAGCAGCAATAGAGAAAAGCATGGCTGCGGAGATTTACAAACAACTTCAAAATAAGAAACTCCATCAAGCTGCCAACTTGACGAACGACGGGCAATTGACGGCAATTTGCGAATGGATGGCAAATCTTTGAGTGGCGAAGCTGACGCATTGGTTGAAATTGCGAGGAATGCAGGGCCAGCCCTACTCCCCATAAGGCACCCAGATATTCTTGATCTGCGTGGCGTGGCGCAAAAACTCCCGGCCTTCGCCGTGCTGGTCATTAAACCAGTCCCGTTGCTTTCCGTAGTTCACCCAGGTTCTTTTCATGTTTTCTGCTGAGGCATATTCGACGGCCTTGCTGCCTTCTTTGGTGCCAAAATACCATAGGCCGTCCACATCGTCATGATTCGCCAGCACCTTCATCAATTCATCCTGATTGCCCGTGACGATGTTGAGCACCCCGCCCGGCAAGTCGGAGGTGTCGAGCACCTGGTAGAAATCGGTGGCGGAAAACGGGAAGCGCTCCGATGGAACGGCGACGACCCGGTTGCCCATAGCTATGGCCGGAATAACGGTGGAGATAAACCCCAACAGCGGCGGCTCCTGGGGGCAGATAATGGCCATCACGCCCAAAGGTTCCGGCATCGCCAGCGTCACATTTCGGAAGGGTGTGTGGTGCACGTGCCCGTCGTATTTGTCGGCCCAGGCGGCCCAGGTGTAGAGCCGCCGGATGGCGCAATCCACCTCGTGTTGGGCGGGTTTGTTTTTTGCCCCGGTCATCTGTGCGATTCGGTCTGCAAATTCAACAGTCCTGGCGGAAAGGTTTTCGGCGATATAGTACAACACCTGCGCCTTGTTGTGGGAAGTGCCGCTGCTCCACGCCGCCGCCTTGTGTGCTGCCTCCACGGCATTCCTGATGTCTTTGCGGTTGCCCGCCCCCATTTCGCCGAGGAGTTGGCCCGCAGGGTCAAAAATTTGTGTGCTGTACCCGCCGTCGGGCCGCACCTGTTGGCCGCCGATGTACAATTTCGGCGTGTGGTCAATGGGTGGAACGGCGAACGGGGGCGTAGGCTGGTGGCTTGCCGCAACGGCTTTTTCTACCGGCTTTTTTCCCATAAATTCTTCCTCCCATTTTGGCTTCACGTATTCCCAAAGTCCTTCCTTGCCACCCTCGCGACCGAAGCCCGACTCGCGGTAGCCGCCGAAGCCGGAGGCCGCGTCGAAGATATTGGTGCAGTTTATCCAGACCGTTCCGGCTTTAATTTTCGGGGCGAGGTCGAGGGCGAGGTTGATGTTTTCCGTCCAGATGCTGGCGGCGAGGCCGTAGCGTGTGTTGTTCGCCAATTGCACCGCCTCGGCGGGCGTGCGGAACGTCATCACCGTAAGCACGGGTCCAAAGATTTCCACTTGGGCAATGGTGGAGGAAGGCGAAACATTGGTGAAAAGTGTAGGCGGATAAAAGTACCCGTCCGCCGGGCAGGCCCAGGAAGGCTGCCAGAGAGTGGCCCCTTCGGCCACGCCTTTTTGCACCAGGTCTTCGATGGTTTTGAGCTGAACGGGAGCCACGATGGCTCCGATGTCTATGCCCTTGTCGAGCGGGTTGCCGATGCGCAGGGTCTCCATGCGGGCTTTGGTTTTTTTTATCAGTTGCTCCGCAATGCCTTCCTGCACTAATAGCCGCGACCCGGCGCAACAGACCTGCCCCTGGTTGAACCAGATGGCGTCCACGATGCCCTCGACGGCGCTGTCCAAATCGGCGTTCTCAAAAACGATGAATGGCGATTTGCCGCCCAACTCCAGCGACAGCTTCTTGCCCGTGCCAGCCGTGGTGCGGCGAATGATGCGTCCCACTTCCGTGGAGCCGGTAAAAGCGATTTTTTGTGTGCCGGGGTGTTCGACGATGGCGGCGCCCGCCGTTCCGTCGCCGGTCACGACGTTGACGACGCCCGGCGGCAAGCCAATTTGGTGGCATATTTCAGCAAAAAGCAGGGCCGTGATGGACGTGAATTCCGCCGGTTTCAGCACCACCGTATTGCCCATGGCCAGCGCCGGTGCGATTTTCCAGGCCAGCATCAGCAGTGGGAAATTCCACGGGATGATTTGCCCAACGACGCCAATTTCTTTGTACCCATCCAACTCGGACTCCATCAACTGCGCCCATCCTGCATGGTGGTAAAAATGGCGCGCCACCAACGGAATATCAATGTCGCGGGTTTCGCGGATGGGCTTGCCGTTGTCGAGCGCCTCCAACACGGCGAACAGCCGCGAGTGTTTTTGAATCTGCCGGGCGATGGCGTAGAGGTACCGGGCGCGGCCGTGGCCGCCGAGCGTCACCCATTGCGGCAGGGCTTTCTGCGCAGCAGTCACCGCCTTGTCAACGTCTTTTTTACCCGCTTGCGCAATTTCCGCCAGCATCTCTTTGTTGGCGGGGTTGATGCTTTTGAAATACTTCCCTTTTGCCGGG
>SCUG01000513.1 GCA_004297645.1 Saprospiraceae bacterium
CTGAAAGACGCTGGTTCTTTATGATTTCACGCTGTTCCTGATTTTTTATTTCATAAAAAATCATAAGAATCAGCGTCCTTCAGCGTCGAAATTATTTCTCTTAACACCCCTAATCTAAAATCATAAATCAAATAATCTTCCCCATGATCAGCAGCACCCCGAAGAACACGAGCACCGCCACCGAGGTCAACGTGAAAATGAACTGCGGGTTGTGCCCCATGCGGAACCGCGCCATGAAAGACTCGGAAAGCCCAACCGTTACAGCAAAAGCCACCTGCACGGTAAGGAACACCGGCACGGTCCAATACAACGCCAAATCGCCGATGAAAAAGTTGGCAATCAGTGCGCCGTACATCGCAAACTTCAGGCTTGTAGCATAGAGTATCAGCCCAAGGTCAAAACCGCTATTGTCCAAAATCATTACCTCGTGAACCATGGTCAGTTCGAGGTGAGTCTTGGGGTCGTCCACCGGCATTCGGCTGTTTTCCACGAGGGCAATCATCACGAGGACGAAAGTAGCCAGCGTGCCGAGCGCATACGAAATGTACGAACCGAAGTGCAGCGACTGGAAAATTTCGTGAAAAGAAGTATGCCCCGTGTACAGCGCAAAAGAGCCTATCAGTATGAAAAATGCCGGCTCGGCAAGCATGGAAAACAGCGCCTCGCGGCTGGCGCCCATCCCCTCGAAACTGCTGCCCGTGTCGAGCGCAGAGATGATGTTGAAAAATTTGCCCATCGCCAGCACATAGGCAAAAAACACGAAGTCGCCCTCGAACGACAGCACGCCCCGGAAGTGCCCGAACGACACCACGAGAATCGCCATCAGCACGGAGGCGAAATAGACGCTGGGCGCTATCTGGAAGACGAAGCTCGTCGTCTCGCTGAACACGGCGCCCTTTTTCCACAAGCGCACCCAGTCTTTTAACGGCTGCCAGATGCCAGGGCCTTTGCGGCCCGACGTCAGGCTTTTGGTGCGGGCAACGATGCCCATGAAAACAAGGCTGGCCAGCAGGATTAACACCAATGGTATCATGTCAGAGATAATTTTGATTTTTGATTTTTGATGGGGGTGTTCCCATCAAAAATCTTACATCTTCACCAAAAATCAGAACCTATTCAAAACCTCGAACAGCGAACCCGCTCCCTTGACGAAAATAGGCACGATTAAAATTACCAGGATAAACACCACACCGTACCAGACGTAGTATTGCGGGTTGCCGTTCTGCAAGAATTTCCATTTATCAAAAAACCAGTACGTGAAGCGCTGTGGCAAGTCCACGAGCACGTGCTCCACTTTGTCATAAGGCTCTGATAGCAGCTCCCCTTCTCCCGAAGGGAAAATGCCACTCACCTCTTGTTTTTGCTGCCGCAAAAGCAGAGCAGGCTCCACCAATTTGCGGAAGCTGCGCACGAAAGAGTTGCCCGTGTACTGCATTTTTCCGGCATCGCCCACGTAGCCACAGCCCCAGGTGGCGCCGGTTTTCGCCGGGCGTTTCGCCGGTATTTTGCTTCGCAAAAAATAGACGCTGCCCGCCAGCACGACAAAACCCACCGCCCCAAAACTCACCATCGTCAGGGTGCCGGAGGCGGCCGGGAGTAGCCCGGCGTCCGTGGCGCTTTGCGGCAGCAATACCATGAACAGCGCCAGCGGCGCTTCCAATATTTTCAAAAAAACAAAGGGCGCCAGCCCGATGGTGAGCATGGCCGCCAGCGTCAGCATCATGGGCAGGCGTTTGCCAAAATCAGCCTCCTGGGCTTCGTGCCCGAAGGCCTGCCGCGGCGAGCCGAGAAAGGTAAGCCCCAGCGCTTTGGTGAAGGTGAGTATGGCCAGGCCGCCGATGATCGCCAGCCCGAACAGGGCGGAGAGCAGCGTCATCGGGGCCACGGCATTAACGGTCAGCCCTTTCATCAAACCCAGGTAGATGAGAAATTCCGAAACGAAGCCATTGAAAGGCGGCAAACCGCAAATGGCCAACGCCCCCAGCAGAAACAGCACGGCCGTGCGAGGCATGGTTTTCACCAAGCCACCGAGTTGCTCCAGGTTCAGGCGGTGCGTAGCCTGATAGACGCAACCTGCACCGAAGAACAGGAGCGACTTGAAAAGCGAGTGGTTCAAGGCGTGAAGCAGGGCACCACCAAAGCCGAAGGCCGTCAGCCAGGGGTGTTGCTGTCCCAGCCCAATCATGCCCAACCCGATGCCGATGCCGGTGATGCCGATGTTTTCGATACTGCTATAAGCCAGCAGCTTTTTTATATTCTTTTGCAAAATGGCGAGCATCACGCCATACACCCCGGTGAAGATGCCGGCGAAAAGCACGAAATTGCCCGCCACGGTGTAGTCCGTTTTCACCAAAAGCAGTAAACGCAGGATGCCGTAAATCCCTATTTTGGTAATGACCCCCGACATGACCGCCGAGACGTGGGCCGGTGCGGCGGGGTGGGCGTACGGCAGCCAGGTGTGGAAGGGCACGAAGCCCGCCTTGAACGAAAAACCCACAAAGAGGCACAGCCACAAAATCAGCCCGATGATGGGCGGGTTGGCTGTACAAAAATCCGCCACCGCCCGGAAATCGTAAGACCCCGTCTGCGCTGCCACGAGCAGGAAGGCGGCGGTAAGAAATACCACGCTGAGGTGGGCCTGCACGAGGTAGTTGATGCCAGCCCGAAGGATTTCTTCTTTTTGGTATTCAAAAATCACGAGCAGGAAAGTGGCCAACGCCATCACTTCCCAAACTAAAAGGAACACCAACGTATTTTGCACCACGCAGGCAAAGGTCAGTGAGGCCTGCACCCAGAGATAGGCCACCCAATGAATCGTGATTTCGGCTGACCGGCCGCGGTAGGCCCGCATGTACGATACGCCGTACATCGCCGCCGTCACAGAAGTGAAGTTGATGAGCAACAGAAACCAGCCGGACAGCGCATCCACCCGCAGGTGCAATGCGCCGGTGACGGCGTTCCCTGCCAGGCTCAGGTCAAGTCCGTTGCCGGACAGCCCCTGTATGCCGCAGTACCCCGCCAGCAGAGCGTTGGCAATCACGGCACAGCAGGAAAACGGCCCCCGCCAGTGTTCCTTCAAGAACGGAAGGGCCGCCGTGGCAATCGCCAAAATGAGGATGTTGGCTATGAGTAGTTCCATTGTTTTTCCCAAAATCAACAATCCGAAGGATTAGAAATCCTTTCAAATCTGGTTAAAGAACGCTACCAGCCCCTTCACCAAATCGAAAAGCACCGGCGCCAGCATGACCAGCACGATGAACACCACGCCGTAGAGCAGGTAAAACTGCGGGTTGCCGTTTTGCAAAAAGTTCCATTTGTCGAGCAGGCGGAAGGTCAGGCGTTGCGGCAAATCTACCAGTGCATGTTCCAGTTTATCGTAGGTGTGTATTTCGTGGCAGCCCCCTTGAGGGAAAATGCCGCTCACCTCCGTTTTGTGTTTTTCAATGGACAAGGCAGGTTCGGCCAACTTGCGGTAGGTGCGCACGAACGAGCTTGCCGTGTATTGCATTTTGGCGGCATCGCCCACATAGCCGCAGCCCCAGGTAGGGCCAACGGCGGCCGGTTTGACGGCGCTCAGTTTTTTTCTCAAAAAATAAATGCCGCCCGCCAGCACGAGGAATCCGGCGGCGCAGCCGCTCACCCAGGCGAGCACGTGTCCCGTGCCGGCGAGGGTGGCCGTCACAGAAACCTCCGCCGGGAGTTTCGCCGTGAACAACGCCAACGGCGCTTCCAGTACCTGAAAAAATAGCAGCGGCATCAGCCCGATGGCAGCAATCAGCCCCAGGGTGAAATATTGCGGCAGCAACATCTGCCAGGGCATCTCCTGCGGCGGCGTGTGCCAATGGTGGCGAGGCGTGCCGAGGAATACCACACCGAACGCTTTGGTAAAACACAGCATGGCCAGCCCGCCTATGAGCACCAGCCCGAACAGCGCCACCATCAGCGACAGCGGGGCAGCGGTGCCGCCAGACAGGCCCTTCAGCAGACCGGAGTAGATGAGAAATTCGGAAACGAAGCCGTTGAACGGCGGCAACCCGCAGATGGCCAGCGCCGCCACGAGAAACAGCACGGCGGTGTGCGGCATGCGTTTCACCAACCCGCCGAGTTTCTCCACGTCGAGGGTGTGAACGGCTTGGTACACGCTGCCCGCCGTGAAAAATAGCAGCGACTTGAACAGCGAGTGGTTGAGCATATGGAGCAGTGCCCCGGCGAAGCCCAGCACCGTGAGGTAGGAATTGCCGTATCCCAACCCCAGCGAACCAACTCCCATGCCGATGCCGATGATGCCGATGTTTTCGACGCTGTGGTAGGCGAGCAGTTTTTTCAGGTTGTGCTGCACGATGGCGAGCATCACGCCATATACCCCGGTGACCACCGACACGAAAAGCAGCCCGAAGCCCATCGCCACGTAATCCGTTTTCACTAAGAGCAAAGTGCGCAGGATGCCGTAAATGCCGATTTTTATGATGACGCCCGACATCACGCCCGACACGTGCGCCGGGGCTGCCGGGTGGGCGTAGGGCAGCCATGTATGGAAAGGCACGAAGCCCGCCTTGAAGCCAAAGCCCACAAACAGGCAGAACATGAGGGCCAGCCCTGTGTGGGAGTTGTTTTCCGTGGCAAAGTCCGCCATCGCCTGAAAGTCGTAGGAGCCGGTGCGGGCCACCACCCAGACGAAGCCAATCGTCAGGAAAACGACGCTGAGGTGCGCCTGCACGAGGTAATTGATGCCAGAGCGAAGGGTTTCTTTTTTGTGGTGTTCAAAAATGACGAGCAGGAAGGCGGCAAGTGCCATCACCTCCAGCAGCAGCATGAATACCAGCGTGTTTTGTACGATGCAAAGTAAGGTCAACGTGGCTTGCACCAGGAGAAAGGCGGCCCAATGGAGGGTGATTCTACTTCCGCTCCCCCGATAGGCCTTCATGTAACCAACTCCATAAAATGCCCCGGTGACTAAGGTGAAATTGATGAGCAACAGGAACCAGCCGGAGAGCGCATCAATGCGCAAGGGGATAGGGCCGGTGATGAAAGTACCGGCAAGTGTGGTGTCCAAACCGTGCCCCGTGAGCGCCAGCGTGCCGGGCGCACCCGCCAATAGGGCATTGACAAAAACTACTATTGAGGCAAAAGAACCTCGCTTCGGTTCGGAGATGAAGAGAAGGGCTGCAATGGCAATTACGGCAATGCAAACAAAGGCCAGAAGCAGTTCCATGAGCAATTTTACTGGAGGGGCGTTAGCGGTGAATTGGTCAGCGGACGAGATTTTAAGAAAAATTTTTCGGCCGGAATCTCATTCCTAAATCAACTCACAACTCCGTGATTGGCCCCGCATTCAGTGTATTTATAAAAACGGCGCAAAGGTGGGAAAACGAGCGGTTAATGCCAACGCTTGCCCGCGAATTATACCGGAGGGAGTGGGAAATGCCTGATACGCAGTGGCCGGGTGGCTCCAAGCCACCCGGCCACTCACCATCCGGCATAAAAGTACCTGTTCACGCAGGGTACATCTCCAAGTCCCACTTTTAAATTCGCCGGTAAAGCACCAATTTTACTTCAAAATTTACCGGCCCGATGTTGCGATTTTGGTGGCTCTTTATCATACCGTTGAACCTGTTTTGCCAGTCCCAAACAGTGAATGTGGAGGTCTTCACCCGGCAGCATGGCCTGTCCAGCAACTACGTGACGGACATTGTGCTGGACAACGCCGGCTTCCTTTGGGTGGCTACCACCGAAGGACTAAACCGCTACGACGGCAATAGCTTCACCCAATTTTTTGTGCCCGGCCAAACCTCTGCCTTAGCCGATGAAGTAACGGCGATGCTGCTGCTTCCTGACGGCAGGTTGGCCTTGGCCACCAGCGGCGGGTTGTTTTTCTTCGACTTGCATACCCATGAATTCCGGCGGCTCGAAGTGGAGCGAAACCGCCCGGATTTGGCGCAATTCGACAATAACTTTTCCTGCCTGATGCTCGACAAGGGAGGCCGTCTTTGGGCTGGAAGCTGGACTGGGGTGCATGTGCTGGATGCCCGTACCGGGCAGTTTCACCAGTCTTATTTCGCCGGTGAATCCGTCCTTTTCAAAGAGCGGTTGAGTTTTTCACAAAAACTGGCGCCAGCACCGGACGGCTCGGTCGTCGTGCATGCCCATTTCAACCACAAGGAAAACTGGCTGGTCCCGGATTTTTCGAAAAACAAGATGACGCCAGCCAGTGTGCGCTTCCCAGGATTTGAGGCGAGTTGGCCGAAGGAAGTCAGCCCTCCGCCAGGGCTTATCCTTCCTGCCGGTTTGCCGGAGATGAAATCCTTCCTGCAAGACCGGCAACATTCCTTTTGGGGGGCCTCCGATAATGGGCTGTATCATTTTTGGCCGGCTGAAGCGGCCTTCCAACAATACCCGGCCCTCACTGATTTTTTGAAAAAAAAGAAAACCGTCGAACTGGTGGACGCCCTTTTATCTGGCCAAAAACTATGGCTCGCTACTACCGATGGCCTGATTTTTTACGACCTGCATACCCGACAGGTTGGAATATTTTTGCCCGCCAATTATTTCACGCATCCATATTGCAACCGGGTCTGGAGTATCCACTCCCATAGCGATGGCAAGCTGTGGATTGGCTGTGGCTGTGGCTATTTTTGGCTCGACCCCAACACGCTCCAGGCTGGCCGCATTGACCTGCCGGATAAGCCCCCCAGCTTTGACCAGGATAACGGCGTTGTCCAGTTTGAAGACAGCAAAGGCCTGATTTGGATGGGGCTGGGCAACGGCAACGGGCTGGTCCGTTTCGACCCGGCACTTGGGAAACTGCATTATTACCTGCCTGCCACGAGGGGCGGCGATTTCCCTTTGCGGCACCCGATGGCCATCGCCGAAGACGGGGCTGGCAACCTGTGGTTCGGCACCCAACGGGGCGGCGGCTTAGTCTGCTGGAACCGCGGGCAGGATGCTTTTTCGGTAATCCATACCGGTGAAATCCACGGTTTCGATTTAGACCTGATAGAAAGCATGGTTGCCGATGGGCAAGGGCATTTGTGGCTGGGTGTGCTCAAGGCAGGTTTGGTCCGTTTCGATATCCGGGAAAAAAGATTCACGGTATTTGGCAGGCAAAAGGGGCTGGAAAGCACCTACATCTACCGTTTGGCGATGGATGCCGGGGGCAAAATCTGGCTCTCTACCGAATTTGGACTTCACCGTTTCGACCCGGCGACGGAACGCTTCGATGTGTTCCTGCAAAAGGATGGATTGCCGGACGACTACATCTCATTTGTCAAAAGCACCGGCGACATGATGATGGCAGGATGCCCTGGCGATTTTGTCTTTTTCAAACCTGCCTTTTTTTCAAAAGAACAGCCAGCCCCGCCCGTTTTTCTGACCAAAATATTAGTCGAAGGGAATGAATTGAAAGAACCAATCGGGCGAAACTTGCGCCTGAGGTATCTTCAAAATAATATTCAATTTGAGTTTACGGCAGTGGATTTGTTGCAAGGCAAAAATACCCGCTTTTCGTACCGGCTCGAAGGTATTGGGGACGGCTGGAAAGATATTGGCACCCTCCGCAATGTCAGCTTTGCCAACCTGCCGCCAGGTGCTTACCATTTTGGGCTGAGGGCTGCTTTGCCCAACGGCGGCTGGGGCCAACCGGCAGTGTTGTTGGATTTTACCATCCGTCCGCCCTGGTGGGCAGCGTGGTGGTTCCGCCTCTCCATGGCAGCCGTGCTGGCCCTGGCAGCCTGGGGTCTGTATCGTTTTCGCATCCGGCAGTTGCTTGAAGTTCAGCAGGTCCGCAATGAAATTTCCCGTGACCTGCACGATGACATTGGCACCACGTTGAGCAATATTGAAATTCTGAGCCGCATGGGACAGCAGCGTCCAGACGAACCTTCCTATGCAAAAAGTTTCCTCGAAAAAATCGCCAACGAAACCCGGCAGGCCAACGAAACGCTCCACCAAATCGTCTGGAACATCAACCCTGCCAACGACGAGGTGGCGCAATTGCTGGCCCGATTGACCCGCCATGCCGCCGAAACGCTCGAAGCCGCCAACATTGCCATGTACCTCGATGCGCCCGAAAGCCTGCCTCCCGTGAAAATAAAACTCGAAAAACGACGGGACTTATTCCTGCTGTTCAAGGAAGCCATGAGCAATATTGTCCGCCACGCCGGGGCTACCGCTGTACATATCAAGATCGAGATGAAAGGCAAAAAGCTGATAATGACCATTGCCGACAACGGAAAGGGATTTGACACCAATACCCCAACACACGGCAACGGATTGCAAAATATGCGGCAACGCATGACTAAATGGGGCGGCGAATTTGAAATAACTTCTAAAAATGGGGAGGGGACGGCCGTCCGGTTGATGCTGCCGTGAGTGGGGTTTGATTTATGATTTATGATTAGGGGTGTTAAGAGAAAAATTCCAAACGGTTTTTTTGACGCTGAATGACGCTGGTTCTTTATGATTTCACGCTGTTCCTGATTTTTTATTTCATAAAAAATCATAAGAATCAGCGTCCTTCAGCGTCGAAATTATTTCTCTTAACACCCCTAATTAGGAATTAGGT
>SCUG01000514.1 GCA_004297645.1 Saprospiraceae bacterium
CAGAAAACAAGGAGCAAATAGAAATATCCAAGTTTTACGAAAGACTCCCAAGCCCGACCCTTATCGCTATCGAAGAATTTCTCAATGGCGAAATCCACTATCATTACAACGATAAGCAGAAAAACCGGTAGCACAAGCAGGTGGTATATCGCTGAATGGCTATTCACATTCAGTCACTGTATGGCTGCCACCTGTTCTAAACCGCTGTGATATGCAAGGCAAAAAAATACTACTTGCCGTCACCGGTAGTATAGCAGCCTACAAGGCTGCTTATTTGACCCGGCTTCTCCTAAAAGCCGGGGCCGAAGTGCAGGTTTTGATGACGGAAGCTGCCACGGCATTTATCTCACCACTTACGCTCTCCACACTTTCAAAGAAGAGGGTTTTCACCCAGGTTAGCTCTGAGCAAGAATGGAATAGTCATGTTGAATTGGGCCTGTGGGCCGATGCCATGATAGTGGCTCCGGCTACTGCCAACACGTTGGCCCGGCTGGCCCACGGTATTTGCGACAATATGGTAGCGGCGGTGTATCTATCTGCCCGGTGCCCGGTGTTTTTTGCCCCGGCGATGGACCTCGAAATGTGGAGGCACCCCACTACCTGCACCAACGTGGAAAAACTGAAAAGTTTTGGCAACCACTTTATCCCTGTGGGATTTGGCGAGCTGGCGAGTGGCCTCACCGGAGAGGGCCGGATGGCCGAACCGGAAGAAATCCTGACCTGCCTGGACCACTTTTTCCAGAAAGAAATTGACCTCACAGGGAAGAAGGCATTAGTCACCGCCGGGCCAACGTATGAGCCCATTGATCCTGTGCGGTTTATTGGCAACCACTCCTCCGGGAAAATGGGTGTGGCCATAGCCGGAGAACTGGCCCGGCGTGGAGCACAGGTCACCCTCGTGTTGGGGCCGTCGAGGCTATCAGCGGTTCACCCGTTGGTGACCACGGTTCGGGTAACCACAGCCGAACAGATGCACAAAGCTGCAACCGCGTGTTTCTCTTCAATGGATATAGCCGTGCTCGCCGCAGCAGTAGCTGATTACCGGCCCACAATAACGGCATCCGAAAAGATAAAAAAGTCAGAAACTGCACTGAGCATAACGCTGGAGAAAACGCCCGACATCGCCGCAACTTTGGGCAAAATGAAAAAGGCCGGGCAGTTTATCGCAGGGTTTGCGCTCGAAACCAACGACGAGTTGAAAAATGCCAGGGACAAACTTGAAAAGAAAAATTTTGATTTTATCGTCCTCAACTCGCTTCGCGACAAAGGCGCCGGGTTTCATTTAGATACGAACAAGATTACCATTCTTTTCCGGGACAATAAGCGGAAGGATTTCGAGTTAAAATCCAAGCTGGCGGTAGCGGTGGACATCGTGGACGAAATTGCAGCCGCGCTTAAAAAACTTTAACCCAACTTTTTTAAAGAAAATGAAAAAGCTATTTTTTTTGACGATAGGCCTTGCGTGCTGCCTTTGGCTGCCCGCCCAGGAACTGGAGGTGAATGTCACCATCAATACACCCAAGCTCCAAACGGCCGACCCCAAGGTGTTTGAAACACTGGAATCTTCCCTCCGGGAGTTTATGAACAATCAAAAATGGACCAGCGAAGTTTTTGAGCAGGAAGAGCGCATTAAGGTGGACTTCGTGATGACCATTACCAAGGAGCTTTCGGCGAACACTTTTGAGGCCGAGTTGTCGCTGCAATCCATCCGCCCGGTGTTTGGCAGCACCTACATGACGCCACTTTTCAAGCATCTGGACAAGGACGTGGTGTTCACCTATGAGCAATTTCAACCCCTCGAATTCAGCCAGACCACCTACCTCGACAACCTGACTTCGATTTTGGGGTATTACGCCTACGTGTGCATTGGCATGGACTTCGACTCCTTCTCGCCTTTTGGTGGTGAGGCCTATTTTCAGAGTGCCCAGGACATCGTCAACCGCATACCGCCCAATGTGGCGGCGAGCGTGTCGGGGTGGCGTTCGGTGGAGAACAACCGCAACCGCTATTGGCTCATCGAAAACATACTATCGCCAAAGATGCGCCCATTCCGGCAGGCCATTTATGATTACCACCGGCAAGGCCTCGATATCATGCATGAGGATCCAATAGCGGGCAGGGCCGTCATATCGCAGGCTATCGAAGCATTGAAGGGCGTCAGCAAGAGCTACCTCAACTCCATGATTTTGCAAGTTTTTGCCAACACCAAATCCGACGAAATCATCGAAATTTACAAAGCCGCCGGTTCACAGGAAAAGACAGCCGTCATCAATGCAATGGGAATAGTGGACCCCCCTAAGGCCTCTGATTACCGTCAGGGTATCGGTAAATGATTTGTCCCTTTTTAAATCGCAGTAAAAAATGCAGACTGGAAAATCCGGCCTGCATTTTTTCATTTTTATAGAACCAAAACAGGTTTTTACCGGTATAGTCCATTCAACTACTTTTGGGCATTGCTCAGCAAACTGTCAACTGCCGGCTTATGATAACCCGTACCATCGCCATTTACAAAAACTCTTTCAAGGGGTTATCCAGGCCCATCTGGTTTTTGTCGCTGGTGATGCTCATCAACCGAAGCGGCACGATGGTGTTGCCTTTTCTCACCATCTATCTGACCACACAGTTGGGCTTTACGCTGGAGCAGGCCGGTTGGGCGATGACCTGTTTTGGGTTAGGGTCGGTGGCCGGGTCATTCCTCGGCGGGCGGCTGACGGATAAAATCGGGTACTACCACGTTCAGTTTTGGTCATTGTTGTTGGGTGGCTGCATGTTTCTCCTGCTGGGCCGCATGAAGCAATTTTGGGAAATTTATGTGATGATATTTTTCCTAAGCCTCATTCTCGATTCCTTCCGGCCCGCCAGCATGGCAGCGGTGGCGGCGTACAGCCGCCCGGTGAATCGCACGCGTTCGTTGTCTCTTTTGAGGCTGGCCGTCAACCTTGGCTGGTCGATAGGGCCGGCCATAGGGGGGTGGTTAGCGGTGTTATACGGGTATTACACCCTGTTTTATGCCGATGGCCTGACCTGCATCATAGCGGCTCTCGTGTTTCGCATTTTTCTTTCAAAAAAAGAACCGGTGGAGAGCGAAAAAAAGGAAGAAACTGCTGCCGTCGCAATTCCGGCGTACCGGGACCGGCGGTTTTTGTTCTTCCTTTTTCTCACCATTTTGGGAGCCATTGCATTTATGCAGTTTCTCTCGGCGCTCCCCGTGTTTTACAAACAGCAGGGGCTGTCGGAAGGGCAGATAGGTTCGTTGCTCGCCATAAACGGCATTTTGATAGTAGTGTTGGAGATGCCGCTGATTTTCATCCTCGAAAAAAAATTCAGCAAGCTGGACTGCATAGGCTGGGGGGTGCTCATGTTCGGCCTCGCCTATTTGATTTTGAATATATCGGGACCATTCATTCTGATAGCCGCCATTTCCATAACTTCCCTCTCTGTTGGGGAGATATTCAACATGCCCTTCACCACGACCTATGCGCTGGGCCGGGCCAGGCCCTCCAACCGCGGGCAATACATGGGCCTGTTCGCTATGGCCTATTCCATCGGCCACATATTTGCACCGGCTATCGGTATGCAGGTAGCCGCGCGTTGGGGCTTCGCCACTTTGTGGTGGCTACTGGGAG
>SCUG01000515.1 GCA_004297645.1 Saprospiraceae bacterium
GGGGGGCATTGTTCAAGATGTCTATGAATTCTGCCAGGTCGGAATAGTCGTCCTGGGCCACATTGGTGATAAGCTGGTAAGCCCGGCGGCCAAAAAAATTCTCTTTGTACAGGTTGGGGTCAGTGCCTTTGTAGTCTAAATCGGCGGGCCAAAGGCATTTGTAGAGGTTGCCGCCGTTGTTGCCGAAACGGTTTTGCACGAACTCCTCATCCACGTGCTCCACGTCAATGTAGAGGCCCCGGTAATCGCCGTTGATGTAAAGGTCCACGTGGTTGGAGCGGGGTGCCGGTACGCCCATCCATCGCAGCATATCCCAGCAAACTTTTGAGCGAATGACCGACGGGTCGTTGTGTTCGCCGTTGAGGTTGAGCTTTTCCAGCCCCCACCAACTGCGGCCCGGCACGTAGGTGTTGAACGAAATTTTGAAAGACTTTTTGGCGGCCATGCGGGAGGTGTTGCCCCGCAGGCGCAAGCCCACATTATCCACGGTGTCTTTTATTTCGCCGTTGTCAAAAATGAAAGTGGCGTGCCAGTGGTAGTTGCTCTGCTCGTTGCCCGGTGCCAGCATAATGGCGAGCGAATCGGGCGGTAGCAGCACATCCACGCGGGGGATGACATCGTCCTTAAACACCGGGGGTAACGCGGGGAACGGGGTTTGTGCCGAAATTAAAACAGGAACAAGCGCTATCAGGTGCAAAAACTTCTTCATGGTGCTTTTTGAATTTTTTATACTTCGCTGCAATAGGTTTTCCCCGGCCTTCGGCACGGGGAAAACCTACTGACGTTGCGTTAAAATAATGCTGTTTTCAAAGGCAAGCCTAAACTTATGGAAATCCCGCCAAACCGGTGAACAGCTTCCCGGTTATTACGGGTGGATGAAAAAGCCGCACATTTGAAATTGGAAGTTTGAGGTGTACCTTTTCCGCTTCGGCTATATTTGCGCAAGCCAATTCAAAAAATAGCCCGCATGAAAATCCTTTTGCTCGGTGGCGGCGGCAGAGAGCACGCCTTCGCCTGGAAAATCAGCCAAAGTCCGCTTTGTAAAAAACTGTACATAGCGCCCGGCAATGCCGGTACCGCCACCTGCGGTGAAAACGTGGCGCTTGACATCGAAGACAACGGTGCTTTGCACAATTTCATCGTGGCTCACGCCATAGGCATGGTGGTCGTTGGGCCGGAGGCCCCCCTCGTCAATGGCGTATGGAACTACCTGCACAAGATGCCGGGCACTTCCCATGTGGCGGTCATCGGCCCCTCGATGCAGGGAGCGCGCTTAGAGGGCAGCAAATCTTACGCAAAGCGGTTCATGGCGGAATTCGGCATCCCGGCGGCGTCCTACCGCGAGTTCGTGGCAGCTAAACCGGACGACGCGGTGAACTACATCCGCAAAAAAGCGCGGGTACCCATCGTGCTGAAAGCCGATGGATTAGCGGCCGGTAAAGGCGTCGTCATTTGCCAGGATAAAGAAACCGCCGTGGCGGAATTGCAAGACATGCTCGGCGGCAAGTTTGGCGAAGCCAGCCGCAAGGTGGTCATCGAGGAATTTCTCTCCGGCATCGAATTCAGCGTATTCGTGCTCACCGATGGCGAGTCGTACAAAATTCTGCCCGTGGCCAAGGATTACAAACGCATCGGCGAGCGCGACACCGGCCCCAACACGGGCGGCATGGGTGCCGTTTCTCCGCCGCCCTTTGTCAATGAGGTGATGATGAAAAAAGTGGAAGAGCGCATCATACGGCCCACCATCCGCGGCCTGAAAAAGCGGGGCATCGAATACCAGGGATTCATTTTCATCGGGCTTATCAGCGTGGACGGCGAGCCTTTCGTCATCGAGTACAACGTGCGCATGGGCGACCCCGAAACTGAAGTGGTTCTTCCCCGCCTGAAAAACGACCTCGTGGAATTATTCATCGCCGTGAAAGAGCGCCGCCTCGCCGGGGTGACCATCGAGACGGACGAGCGCGCCGCCGCCACCATCATCTTAGCCTCCGGCGGCTACCCCGGTGGCTACCCAAAAGGCAAGACCATCACCGGCCTCGGCACAGCCGGCGATAGCATCGTCTTCCACGCCGGCACCAAAAACTCCGGTGGCAAATTACTCACCAACGGCGGCCGTGTGCTGGCCGTGACCTCGCTCGGCAAGACCTTCCGCGATGCCATAGCCATTTCCAATAAAAATGCAGCGGCGATTGAATTTGAAGGAAAGTATTTCAGGGGGGATATTGGATTTGATTTGTGAAAATGATTGGCAGCCTTTTACCTTAAACGCGTCGAACCAGCTTCCGTTAAGCCCCGAAATCCAATAACCTGCTAAGTAACGTGTTCGAAATAAAAAGAACAAGGGAGGCTGTATCATAAATCATCGCTAAAAAATTGTGACCAAATTCTTCAACACTGAGGCACAGAAACACAGAGTTGAGTTTGATTCTCTGTGCCTCCGTGTCTCTGTGTTGAAATAAAAATTGTCAAGCTAATTCCAGCGTTGACTTATGATACAGCCTCATCTTATTTGCGCACGTTCCTACCCTCAAACTATGATTTTCGTTTTTGGGGAATTATGCCCGGCTATCGTCCCCCGTCTTCACACGGCCACACCCAATCACCGATGGGGAAGAATTTCGGGTGGTAGGAGTAGTGCCACCACTCGGTGCGGGTGAGGTGGAAGCCGTTTTCTTCCATAATGTTGCGCAGGAGTTTCCGGTTTTCGAGCACCATTTCTGGCAGGTTCAGGTAATCGTGGCAGGCCTCTTCTCCGAAAAAATCGAAGCCCGTGCCCATGTCGAGTTCATGGCCCGTGCTGTCCACGATGGTCAGGTCGGCGGCGGCGCCCCGGTTGTGCATGGAACCTTTGCGGGGGTCGGCGACATACCGGGGGTCGGGCACCTTTTTCCAGAGCTTCCACTGAACGGGGCGGGGGCGGTAGCAATCGAACATTTTGAGGCCAAGCCCCCGGTGTCGCAACTTCCGGTGCACCGCCACAACGGCTCGTGCCACGGCAGGCCGCAAGAAACAGCGGCCGCAATCGTACATTTTCGCTTTCACAAAATTACCTGTGGTGGCATAGCGCAGGTCGAACCGGATGGTCGAATCGAGGCGGGTGAGTTCAGCCCATTCGGTGGTGTCGTAATCCGGCAGGCCCGGCGGGGAAGGCTTAACGGCGGAGGTATCCGGTATTTGAGTGGCCGTGGAATCCGGCGTGCCGGAGGTCGTTGCCGTTTTCTTGTCATTAGTTTGCGCACAGCGCAAACACAACACGGCAAGCAAAGGGAGGAGGTATCGCATGGTCTGTTTTTTTTCCCAAATGTAAGTTATGCATGGCGGTCTTAGCGGCGTTGCGTGAGATAATGTGTCACGCCACGAGCGCCACGTGTGTTTGCCGGGCGCGATATTCTGTATCCCCTAAAAAGGGCTGGTATTTTCGAGCGGCAGGGTTTTGAACCCTGCGTTTCCGGTTTAGAATCGCCGGGTTCAAAACCCGGCCGCTCGAAGAACTGCCATTGAATTTTGAACGGATACGGTATTCATTTTAAAATGCAAAATGCGGACAGCCGCCGTTAAATATTGTTTAAGAAATTGCTTAAACAATTTCACCCGCTTACATTTGCCCCATGAAATCGAAGATTCAAGCAAGTAAAAATAAAACACGAAGCAACGTTTGTATCCGCACCTGCCGCGACGAAGGGCAAATTTACCGCTGCCGCCAGCAGTTGAAGGATTTGGATACCCCCGTCAAAAAACTGGCTGGCGCGCTCAGCTTAGCGGCTAACGAAGTGCGGATAAAAATCCTGCTGCTGTTGGCGGAAGAACGCAGCCTCTGCGTGTGCGACCTGAGCGAAATCCTGGGCATGACCGTGCCCGCCGTTTCACAACATTTAAAAAAACTGCGCGAAGGCGGGCTGGTCTTCACCGAACAAAATGGCGTGACGATTTACTACCACATTTCGGCCACGGCCAAACCGACGCTGGATGCCCTGTTCCAATTGTTGAGCAACCCCGCCGGGCAGCAGCGGAGGGTAGTAGCCGCAAGAGGTGACACCTTTTGAAAAGGTGTCACCTCTATCAAATTACTTAAGTAAAATCTTAAACACCTTTTGACATGAATTCACAAAATGTATCTGGCAAATGGGCGGGCGCAGGAGTCCTCGCCGCCATCGCAGCTTCGCTTTGCTGCATCACCCCCGTGCTCGCGCTGCTGGCCGGCACGAGCGGGCTGGCCTCCACCTTTTCGTGGATGGAACCCGCCCGGCCCTATCTCATCGGGCTGACTGTCGCCGTGCTCGGCTTCGCCTGGTGGCAAAAACTCAAGCCGCAAAAAGCAGCGATCGAGTGCGACTGCGCCGAGGACGGCAAGGCGCCGTTCATGCAGACGAAGACCTTCCTCAGCATCGTCACCGTCTTTGCCGGGCTGATGCTGGCCTTCCCGCATTACGCCAAAATCTTTTACCCCGGCAATAGCAAGCAGGTCATCATGGTCGGCCAGTCCGACGTGCAGGAGGCCATCTTCGACATCTCCGGCATGACCTGCACGAGCTGCGAGGAGCACGTGAAACACGCCGTGAACGAACTGCCCGGCATCGTGGGCGCTACGGCCAGTTTTGAAACAGGAAAAGCCGAAGTGAAATTTGACAAAACCAAAACCTCCACCGACGCCATCAAAGCGGCCATTGACGAGACGGGCTACAAAGTCACGGATTTTAAAATGGCCGGAAATCAATAATCATAGTAAAGGTGACACCTTTTGAAAAGGTGTCACCTTTGGCTACAAAATCATTCTGACATGAAGAAACTAATGTTCGTACTGACCTTCCTGCTCTGCGGCTGGGCCGTCCAGCAAGCAGCCGCACAAACCGCCACAACCCACGGGAAAACGCAAACCCTCAGGTTCAAAGTCACCGGCATGACCTGCGGCGGCTGCGCCAACCACATCTCCCAGGCCCTGCAAAAATTGGACGGCGTGGTATCCGAAGACGTGGAGTTCCCCGGCGATGTGGCCGTGGTGACTTTCGAGCCGAAGAAACTGAAAGAAAAGGCCATCGTCGCCGCCATCGAGGGGGCGGGCTACAAAGCGGAAGTGCTCAAGGAAGAAAAACCGCTCCCCGGAGAGGTGACACCTTTTGAAAAGGTGTCACCTCTTAGCAAATCCTTTTCTTCCCCAGAGAGGTGACACCTTTTGAAAAGGTGTCACCTCTCGGCAAATCCTTTTCAACATGAGTTTTTTAAAAAAAATAATGGGCAAAGAAAGCATTTCCTCCGCCCCGACCAAAACCGTCGAACTCGAAGTGACCGGCATGACCTGCGACCATTGCGCTAGCAGCATCGAAAACTTGCTGGCCCAAAACAAAGGCGTGAAAAAAGTAGTGGCGAGCTACCCGGAGGCCAGTTGCGCCTGCGAGTTCGACCCTGCCGTCACCAGCCCGGAGGAAATCGTCGCCGCCATCAACGGCACGAAAAACTACCGGGTGAAAAGTGAAACGCCAATCCTGGCCAGCAACAACGGCAGCAGCCACTTCGACCTCATCATCACCGGCGGTGGCTCGGCGGCATTTTCGGCGGCCATCAAAGCAGAGGATTTGGGGCTGTCGGTGCTCATGGTCAACGGCGGCCTGCCCTTCGGCGGCACCTGCGTCAACGTGGGCTGCGTGCCCTCCAAAACCCTCATCCGCGCAGCCGAGGCGGTGCACCACGCCACACATTCCAATTTTGCGGGCATCCGCCCGCGAGGAGCAGAGGTGGATTTTAAAAAAGTCATTCAGGATAAAAAGGCGCTCGTCGCCACCTTGCAGCAAAAGAAATACATGGACGTGGTGGGCGGTTTCAAGTACCTGAAAATGGTGCAGGGTTGGGCGGAATTCGAGGATGAAAAAACCATCCTCGTCAACGGCAAAGACCGCTACACCGCCCTGAAATTCCTCATCGCCACCGGTGCAACAACGAACGTGCCCGCCATCGAAGGCTTGCAGGAGGTGGGCTACCTCACCAACGCCACGCTCTTCGATTTGGAGGAGCAGCCCGAAAGCATCACCATCATGGGCGCCGGCTACATCGGGCTGGAAATCGCCATGGCCTACAACCGGCTGGGCACAAAAGTCCGCATCATCGAGTTCACCGACCGGGTGCTGCGTACTCAAACACCCGACATCAGCGAGGAACTGGAGCGGCAAATGCGCAGCGAAGGCATCGAGATTTTGCCCAATTTCCGGGCGGTGAAATTTGAAAAGCAG
>SCUG01000516.1 GCA_004297645.1 Saprospiraceae bacterium
GACTGCCAGTTTTTGAATGTCGGTATTTTCTACCGACATCCAAAAACTAAAACCCTCGCTAACCCGGCACTTTTGTTTGTTGATAACCGGGGTTGCTCAAATGGCTAAAGTCGAGCTAATGGAGTGAAGTATAAGTCCGGCTACCCCATTCCTTCAGCCTCACTTCACTTCCCGCCCTTTTTCTTTTTGAAAAAAGGCCTCGTAGGGCCAAAATATTTTCTGGAAAACCCGGTGTTGCACGAGCATTAAATCCCCGGAATTCACGAAGGCGTGGTAGCGCTCGACGATGTCGGCTTTGCGTTCGCCGGTGGCGGCGTCAATGCGATACATTTGCGTCAGCGATGCAATGCGCTGCTCGCCTTTGCTGTCGGTGACACTGATGACCGAAAAGGGGACGAGCCGGCTGAGTGAGTCTTTCTTGGTGGACTCATTGACGAAGTTTTCGGCGACGAGGCTCTTGAAGCCCATTAGGAAAGCCTCCACGCTGGACTTGTCCACGGGCCGGTTGATTACCGGCGTGTTGTCATAAAATGGCGTGACTTCGAAACTATTGCCCACCCTCTTTAGCTTGAAAGATTTGTTGCGTTGCATCGGGTACTCGATGCTCACGGCACTGATATCTTTAGGCTGGTAGCTGAACACCGTCCTGTCGCGCCAACTGTCGCCGGTCAGGTCGTACCGGGTTCTGATTTGGCCATCCATCATGGGTAGTGCCATGACCATGGGTTGTTCGGAGCCTTCCTGTATCATGTAAGTGCCGCGGGCATCCGCCGTTACACCGCCGACGTAGTAGGCCTTTATCTTTTCTCCGGCTTTGTTAAAAATCTCCACCTTTATGCCGCGTGCCCCCAACTCGCTGACGATGTTGCTGATGGCGGCGGCCGGTGGCACATATTTCAGCTCCAGTTGGGTCATGGTTTTAAGCAGATTTTCCATCACGTTGGGGCTGGCTTTGTAGGTGCCATTCACCATCCAGTGGTCACCCTGCCGCTCTAAGGTAGTGGTGATGCCATTCCTTTTGGCAATGAATATTTTCTGAATTTCGCCGGGGTCTTCGACCTTGAAGTTGCGGTCCCAGCCTAAGTTGGAGGAGGACGTTCCGCTTTTCCCATCCAGGAAATACCAGGTGGTCAGGCCACCCAAAAGCAGGAAAATGATGATGAGCCAATAATTCTTTTTCATAGAGGTCTATCTTGGACGAGACATTGGACGGAAGGCGTTTGGGAGGAGTCCTCCTCCACCGCTTCTTGTCTCTCGTCTAAAGTCGTTCATCCCTGGCATATTTGTTTTTCCGAACCCAGTTGAAAATTAGTGCAAAGGCCATGAGGAAAACCAGGGGCAGGCCGATGTTGAAGAGCTGCCATTTCGTTTGTTCAGCTTCGGCTTTGGTGGTGTCGAGCAGGCGGAGTTTCACTTCTTTTCCCCGTGCCTCGATGATGCCCTGGTCGTCGCGCAGGTATTCGATGGCGTTGAGCAGGAAATCTTTGTTGGCGAACTGGTAGCGCTCGAAACGGTTAAAGCCCAACGGCATGACCTGCCCCTGTGCATTGGCGATTAAATTCCGGGCGATATCGCCGTCGGATACCACCAGCATGCGGGTGGGTTCGCTGACGGGCTTGAATTCCTGGCCGAGTTGTTTTAGCCCATCCTCCATGCTTTCGGTAATCCTGTTTTCAAAAAGCGAGGGGAAGGTGCCTTCGAGCAACACGGCCATTGGGATGTTTTTCTTCGTAAATTTTGAAGGGTCGGGGTCGTAACGGAGTATTTCAAAATTCAGCCGGGTGATGTTGGGCTGAATGCGGCTGTTGCCGGAGGAGGTGAGCAGTATGGTCTTTTTTACCGGGGTTTTCGTTTTTATTGTATCAATGGAGCTGGGGAAAAAGAGGTTCACGCCATCCAGGCTTTTTACCACGGAATGTTCCGTATTGGGAAATGCGATGGGGTGGTAGTACCAAGGGAACATCTCCTGCGTGCCCTTGTCGTCAATGACCATCGGGATGTGGGTGCATCGCAGGTCGAGCACGAGGTCGGGGTTGATACGGACGCCGTACTTGAAGAGGATGTCGTCAAGGTCGAGCGGGTAATCGAGCGGGATGTAGGCGTTGGTGCGGCGGAGGCTGTCAAGTTCGACGTTGAGGCGGTCAATGAGCCACATGACTTTGCCGCCGTTCATCACGTATTGGTCAATGAGAAATTTGTCGCGGTCGCTAAACTTAGTGCGGGGTTTGGCGATAACCATCACTTTTACATTCTGGGAGATGTAGGTGGTGCTGTCGAGGTTGAAGGTGCCCACTTCGTAATAAGCCCGCAGGCTGCGCACGAGGTCTTTGCGCTCCAGTTCGTTCAGTTCGCCGTGCCCGACGGTGAAGGCGATGACTTCCTTTACGCCAATTTGGAGCTTGTGCAAGGCATTGGCGAAGTTGTACTCAATCTGGCTGATGGAATGGTTGAGCTGCTCTTCGGGGTTGGTGCCGCGGGCCTGCTCGTCGAGCAAATCCACGACGGCGGTGCGGCCGTGGTAGCTCACCTTGGCATAAGGGTAAATCATCTTTTCGGAGGTGCCCTCTGCTTCTTTCACCCGAAGGTTGGTGGGAGTTATGCCGTCTTTGGCGAGTTCTTCCCGCCGCAGGTTGATGTCCTTCACGGTGCCGCGGTTGGGGTCCATGAAAGTGTATTCTATGTAGCCCGATTCCGAGCGGAAGTCATCCAGCATTTCCTTCACCGAGCGTTGCAAGCGCTTGAATCCTGCCGGGAATTCGCCTTCGAGCAACACCTCGATATAGACCACGTCGTCAAGCCCGTGCAGCAGGTTCTCCGTTGGTTTTGAGAGCGTAAATCGCTTCTCTTCAGTCAAGTCGTAGTGCGTGAAAAAGGCATTGCCAAGTATGTTCAAAAACAGGGCGATACCGAGCACCATGCCGAGTTGTAGTAAGGATTGATTGCGTCTTTTGTTCTTGATTCTTGTCACTTGATTCGTGTTGCTCTTTGCCAATATCCAATTTTAGCCCGCCCCGGGCGAGATTGAATCACCACTTCCTTCGCTCCAAAGAAGTCACCGTCATGGCCACAAAAATGGCAGTGAGCGAGATGAAATAAATCACGTCCCGCGTATCAATGACCCCCCGGCTGATGGAGGTGTAGTGGTAGTCAATGCCGATCATTTGCACCACATCGTCCACCCTGCCTACGAAGACGGGGAGCCTGCTGAAAAACAAAAATCCCCAATGAAAAATAAAGCAGAGGAAGGTGGCTAATATGAATCCGACGATTTGATTGTTGGTCAATGAAGAAGCAAACACCCCGATGGCAGTGAATGCACCGGCCAGAAAAATAAGCCCGATGTACGACCCCATGATGGCGCCGCTGTCGAGGTTGCCTTTGGGGTTGCCGAGCTGGTAAACCGTGAGGTAATAAAGAAGCGTGGGCAGCAGGGCGAACACTACCAATGCGAGGCTTGCAAAATATTTACCCAACACGATTTGGAGGTCCGTCAGCGGGCGGGTGGCCAGCAGCTCGATGGTGCCCGTCTGGTTTTCTTCGGCGAAGGAGCGCATCGTCACCGCCGGGATGAGGAAGGCAAATACCATCGGCGCGATGTCGAAAAGCTGGTCGAGGGTGGCGTAGTTGAAGTTCAGCAGGCTCGTGTCGGGAAACACGAACATCACCAGCCCCATGATGGCCAGGAAAACCCCCACCACGATGTATCCGATGAGAGAGCTAAAGAAGGTGTTTATTTCTTTTTTAAAAATTGTAAGCATGCTATTCCGGTTTTCCGGTGCAGGGCTTCTTTTTTTTGCCTTCGGCAAAAATGCCCCGTTTCAAGCGTAATGATTTTCTATTTTTCAAAAAAGTCAGGTTCTCGCTTCTCACTTCTCACCTCCGTAAGGTTTCGGTCCAAGTATATGAGGAGGCATTTGAACAGTTTTTCTTTTTTTTCTTCGGGCGGCAGTTCTTTCACTGTTTGCACGAGTGTGGGGTCGTCCTGTATCCACGCCAAGAAGTTTTCCAAGGTAAAATCTGCCACCTCTCCGGTGTCGAAGTGCAGCATCTTTTTCACCACGACTTCATCCTCCCTTTCCACGGTGCCGGTGCGGAATGGCCGCCCGTTCAGAGGGTTGTAGGCGGCGATATGGATCTGCTTGCTGCGCCAGTCGGGGTAGGTGTAGTAGCATATTTTACCCCGCAATTTCAAGGCGGCAAAAGTAGGCAATTCCTTGTTGATTTCGCTCCCCGGCAGCCTGACGTAGGGGATGCCGCCGATACTGATGGCCCATATTCTGCCAGTGTCCACAGGCTGCCCGGTTTCTTTAATCACCACGGCTTCCACCTCGGTGAGGGCGGTCTGAGGATTGGTGAAAAAATAGGCCTCCACCTCTTCCATGCGGTAGCTGGGGTGGTTGGCTTGAAATTCTTCAAAAGACAGATACACCCCGTCGGTGAAGTGGAAATTCTTGGTCACGGTGAGGCTGCCCTGGCCGAAGGCAGGCAGGGCGGCGAGCAGAAGCGACAGGTATAAAAAAGACTGCTTCAAATTGCTGAACTTTTGGCTGCTAAGTAACGGTTAAAAAATAAGTTCACGATTTCTGCCAGTCGAAGGCTGGCAGAAATAGTGAACCTCTCTCTTTTTTCGGCGGCGAATCCGCCGAAAAAAGAGAGAGGTTATTTTTTGGTCGTTACTAAAAACGGATTACTTCGTCAATTGCTGAAACACATCCTCCACGCTGAACTCCTCTTTGTGCATTTCCAATAACGTCAGTTTATGCTCCACGGCGAAGCGGAAAATGTCGCTCCGGATATCTTTGCCCGGTGCGGCGATGAGGTGCCAGCGGTTGTCGCCGAGGGCCTCGACCCGCTTCACTTGATGTATTTTTTGCAGCTCCGCTTTAACGGCGGGCTGGTGAAATTCCACCGTCACAACCACCTCGCCGCTCATCCGTTCTTGCAGTTTATGGATGGGGTCGTCGGCCACTAAGGCGCCATTGTTGATGATGAGCACGCGGTCGCACAGGGCCTGCACTTCCTGCATGATGTGGGTGGAAAAAATGACCGTTTTTTCCCGTCCCAATTGTTTGATGAGGCTTCGGATTTCCACCAATTGATTGGGGTCAAGGCCGGAGGTCGGCTCGTCGAGGATGAGCACTTCGGGGTCGTGGAGCATGGCTTGCGCCAGACCCACCCGCTGCCGGTAGCCTTTCGACAAGTCCCCTATGATTTTGTTTTGTTCGCTGCCCAGTCCCGTCATCTCAATCATTTCCGCCACCCGCTTTTTGGCGTTTCCCATTTTGTGCAACCCGGCCACGAAGCCGAGGTATTCTTTGACGTACATGTCTTTGTATAGCGGGTTGTTTTCGGGCAGGTATCCAATGCGGGTGCGCACCTCCATCGGATGGGTCTCCACGTCGTAGCCACAGACCTCCGCCTTGCCTTCGGTTTGGGGGATAAAACAGGTGAGGATTTTCATCGTCGTGGTCTTTCCGGCGCCGTTGGGGCCGAGGAATCCGAGCACTTCGCCGCTCTGTGCCTCGAAGCTGATGTCGTTCACGGCTTTTTGCTCGCCAAAGTTCTTTGTGAGATGTTGTACTTTTACGGACATTGAGTGACTGGGAATTAGGGATTAGGGGTGTTAAGAGAAATAATTTCGACGCTGAAGGACGCTGATTCTTATGATTTTTTATGAAATAAAAAATCAGGAACAGCGTGAAATCATAAAGAACCAGCGTCTTTCAGCGTCAA
>SCUG01000517.1 GCA_004297645.1 Saprospiraceae bacterium
CTTCCATCGCGGCAGGTCATGTTAAAGCTGCCTTTGGTGACGGATTTCCCTTTTTTATCGAAAGTCTCCGTTTCCACCACCGCCGTGAATCCGTTATCCAAGGCATCGATGCCGGCTATTTTACTCATTTGGGAGGTGAGCAACTTACCTTTCTGGTCATAATTGGTCATCTCATAAGACAGACCTTTCTTGAAAGGCATGTACCCCGATTCGCAAATATTGTCCTGAGAGCGGGAACTCGTGGCGAGGGTGAGAAAGAATGCACACAACAAAAAGACGGTTCTGATTTTCATATTCAGCATGTTTATGGAAAAATGAATGGTGGAAATTGTATCGGTGAATAAGCTTGGCAAAGTTACTCCGGGTGTTGTCATTTTCTAAAAACAATTGGCCATAGGCCGGGAATAATAAAGCCGTGTGGCACCAGGAGGAGCGCCACACGGCTATTCCACAAAGTGGGGAAAAGAGAAGTAAAACACCGGGGAAACGCCGCCTGCCTTGCTTACAAATCGGTTTCGGGACAAAAAATGGCAGGACGGCATTCCCACCGGGCTGGCTCTTTCAAACAGCACCTTCGGGGTGCCACGCGGGTTAGGCGTAAATACTTCCGGCAGTTGCCGGAAGCATTTCCAGAATAAAAAGGGATTATAATTTGAACGGAACTTTTGTCAAACAGGAGAATATCCTGCTATTTCATGGGAAGATAATGTTAACTCTAACGAGGCTCCACTGCATTTGTTCCGCTTCAGGCCCGCAAATTTTTCATCTTTTAAAAATAGCATTTCCCCTACCGCTAAATCAATGGAAGTGACCACCGCATGCAAACGCATAATTTTGTATTTAACTTCGACGATTCAAACACCAGAACCTATCTAACTATGAAGAGAGCTATCATCCTGGAAGACAATCCCATGGGCGTCTCCAACCTAAAAAACATGCTCGCTCAAAATTGCGAGGATGTGCTAATCACAGGCAGTACCGGCACGATAAAAGAAGGGCTAAAACTGCTCGAACAACCTGAAATGCAACCAGACATTGTCTTCCTCGACATCGAGTTGGAAGACGGGTCTGCGTTCGAGCTTCTCGACAAATTGGTAGAAATCAATTTCGAGGTCATTTTTATCTCGGCGTTTGGCAAATACACCGGGCAGGCTTGCAATTATAGCAGCATCGGCTACATCACCAAACCCATAGACCCCGACGATCTCAAATCTGCCGTAGGCCGGGTGAGGCCTGGCAGAAAGTATTGGACGCGCGAGCGCGTGGAAGTTTTTGAAGCGCATTTTCGCCAACACCCAAACCCAGTCCAGCAAATGGTGGTGCCCACGACTACGGGTTGGCATTTTCTAAAAATATCTGACATCCTCTATCTGAAAGGAGACGGGAGCTGCTCCTGGTTTTTTATGAAAAATGGCAGGAAGTTTTTTGCATGCCGGGTTCTCCGCGAGTATTATGAATTGCTCAGTTCCCTGCACTTTTTCCGCATCCACAAGAGCACAGTCGTCAACCTGAATGAAATCGATGTTTTTAATAACCGCGAGTCTGAGGTCCTGATGAAAGATGGCTCGAAGCACAAGGTATCGAGGCGCACCAGGCCCTACTTCCTGGCGGTTTTAAGGAAATGGGGAAAAGGGCTGGGGGATGGTAATGCTGATTTCAATCCACCGGATTGAAATAGCCGTCAGTGGCCCACCCCCTCGAACGGTATCTTGTCCGTTTCTTTTTTAAAAAAATAAAGCACCACGAGAATGAGGGCCACGGGGATGAGCAGCAGGTAAAACGCCACCTGCTCGCGCCCCTCGAACACGCCGAACAGATTGCCCGTGATGATGGAGCCGGTGGTGCCACCCAAAGCTGAAAACACCACTATCAACCCCGACATGGAGGCGTGTTGTTTGGCCGGGAGGTGGCTCAGTATCACCGAGTTTATGGCGGGATAAATGGGAGCGAGGCAAATGCCAATCAGTGGCAGCAGGTACGCCGCCATTGGTGCATTCAGCCAGCCGGTAACCTCGTGGCGCGTGCCGCTTCCGGCCATAGACAAACTCGCCAGCATGAGTACCGCGGCGGCAATGATGCAAAACGACAGCACCTTGAACCAGTCTATTTTTTTCAAAACAAAGCCCCCGGCAAAACGCCCAACGGCAATGGAAGCCGCCATTATACTCGTCATTTGAATGCTCAGCGAAGTGGGCAAAGCAAACACGCGCTGGTTGAAAGAGGGCAACCAGCTCATCAGTCCCTGCTCTATGAGGACGTATAAAAAGACGCTTCCAATGAATACGAGCACCAAGGGCTTGGCCACCAATTTCAGCATGCCAACAAAATCCCCGGCGATGTCATTGCTCTGCTCCTGCTGCACTTTCGACTCGTCGAGCCGGGTGGTCAGCATTAGCAAAAAAGCCGCAGCAGCTACTCCCGCCAAAATGTAATACACCCGAAACCAGCCGGTGGATTGCGGGTTGGTATCGTCCACGAAAGCGCTGAAAATAAAATACCCCGAAAGCACGCCCACCATGAAAAACGATTCCAGGAAATTCATAAAACTGACGTGCTCCTTCTCGTTGTTCGTGATAAGGCCAATGGTGGCGAAAACCGATACTTTGATGAGAGCGAAACAAACTCCCGTAGCCGCAAACAACAGCTTGACAGACCAGAAATGGGGCATCATGGGCATGGCCAACGACACCACTGCGATGAAGCCCAAGGCAATCAACATGGCCCTTTTGTACCCGATGCGCACGATAAACGAGGCCAATAAAAAAGAGGTGATGGCAATGCTCAAATCTTTGAACGCCTCCAGTGTGCTCGCTGACGCCTCGCTGATGCCAAAGTTGTTTTGCACCTGCAAAATGACCGTGCCTACGCTGTTCAGCAATATGGCGAACACGAAATAGTTGAGGAAAAGGGAGAGTTTGACGCGCCAGTTTTTCATATCGTCTTGTTTAGAGCAGGAATGAGGTTTCGGGTAAATGTATTACATTTCTGCGAACTCGTAATAAATCGAAAGCGCATGAACCGATACACCGCACCCTATGCCGTATTTCCCGGCCTGTTCGAGGCCGTTCAAATGAACGGGATTTTCCCGTTTGCACTTTTTTTCCAAATCAAATATGGGCTATCCGAAATAAAGAAATTGCGGTATCCCCTCAAAAAATGCTGGTATTTCGAGCGGCAGGGTTTTGAGGGGATACCATTTTTCTTTACGTCGCACCTGACTTCGGCACCACTCCCAAAGGATTTGAAGATTACCTGCCTGCATGATAAAACTTAATACAATTTACAAACCCTATGACAAACCTTCTCTCCAACCCAACCTACATTCAACTCCTTTCTGATGTAAAAGAGAAAATCCGCCAAGCCCAGGTCAAGGCAGTAATAGCAGTTAACCAGGAAATGCTGTTGCTGTATTGGGAAATCGGAAAAGCCATTCTTGCCAAACAGGACGCCGAAGGCTGGGGCGCTAAAGTTGCTGACCAACTTTCTCTCGACCTCAAAAGGGAGTTTCCCGGCATGAAAGGTTTTTCAAAAAGAAACCTGCTGTACATGCGGCAATTTGCTGAGACATACCCTGATTTTGAAATTGTGCAAGAGCCGCTTGCACAAATTAGCTGGTACCACAATATTACCCTGCTTCAAAAATGCAGTAGTCAAAAAGAGCGCCTTTGGTATGCCGCCCAAGCTATGGAAAATGGCTGGTCGAGAAATGTAATGGCCTTCCAGATTGAAACAAAACTCTATGACAGACAGGGAAAAGCCATCTCCAATTTTTCCACCACCCTCCCGGAGCCGGATTCCGACCTCGCCCAACAAGCCCTGAAAGACCCCTACATTTTCGATTTCCTCACCCTTTCCAAAAAGGCGAAAGAAAAAGACCTGGAAGAGCAACTTGTCAGGCACATCACGTCCTTCCTTTTGGAACTGGGCGCAGGGTTCGCCTTTGTGGGCAGCCAGTACCCGCTCCCCATCGAAGGGGAAGATTACCGCATTGACCTGCTGTTTTACCACCTGAAGTTGCGCCGCTACATTGCCATTGACCTGAAAATAAGAAAATTCAAACCCGGCGATGCCGGCAAAATGAACTTTTACCTTTCCGCTTTGGACGACCTCGTGAAGGACGAAACAGACCATTCCTCCATCGGCATCATCCTGTGCAAAGACAAGAAAAATGTGTTGGTAGAATACGCCCTCAAAGACTTGTCGAAACCCATCGGCGTCTCCGGGTACCGGCTCACGGATGCCATCCCGGAAGATTTAAAGTCCAGTTTGCCATCCATTGAAGACTTTGAAAGAGAGTTGAAGGAACTCGATGGGAGGGATGAGGAATGAACTTGGTAAATAGCCTTATTCGGGCAACCATATTCCGGCAGCGTGCGTAGATTTGAAGGGGGGGGATTTGCGCTCAAAATACCATCCAGCTACAAAGAACC
>SCUG01000518.1 GCA_004297645.1 Saprospiraceae bacterium
ACCGCCATCAATTTCTGTGAAAGCGGCAAAAATAGGATTTTTGAATAAGCCGGAGGGAAAAGCAGGAAAACCCGCTTCATTATTTTGTCTGCAACCCCGGATTTGCCCAATCCTTTTTCGGGTCGCAAATGCCTTTTTTCACCTTTCCCGTCTTTTCGTCCACCATGAATTTCGTCGCCCATTCCGCCCAAAACTCCTGGTCGTTGCAATTATAGGGTATGTCACAATCGCCGTGATAATCGCCGCCGGAATACGACACATAGCGCTTCCAGTTTAAGCCGATGGAGTCTTCCAGCAGGTTGGGGAGGAAGTCGCCGTCGAGGTCGTTATGGCGCTCGTAAACATTGACCTTAGTGCCCACAATGGTCAGGACGATGCCGTTCCGGGAGGTGTGGCTGGTAGTAGTTGGAGGATATTTCGTATTGTCAGTAAAGGTGCATTGCACGACAGTGTTGTGCTCACTCCAAAAATTGACATTGCCATTGAATTCCTTATTGTTGGCTTTCAATTTACCGTCCTCGAACCATCCGCTGGAAACCTCGATGTGGGCGGAGTTGAAGAATGCCGGGTCATTGGTAGGTATTTTGAAATCAAGGGTCAGGCTGTATTTTTTTCCAACATCGTCTGCCTTCTTCACATCTTTTCCTTTCACTGTGAGGTTGCTGTTAACTCTGATGTCAAATTCCATAACCCTTTGTGCTGGCACGAAGGTAACGTCTTTTAGTTCACCCACTACTGTTTGCTGCAAATCTTCGTAGACAACGGAGCTGGTATGGGTGCCGTACTCGGCTTGCCAGTCGCCGCCTGCCTTCCAGTTTTTGGTGATGGACTGCCAGTGCGCCAACTCGTGCGCCACCTCTTTGGCAAAAGCCTCCACACCCACCATGTCCAGCGCAGGGAGCGACACTACCAGGTCGGCGCGGAATTTTTTCTTGTCGCTGGTTTCCCATTTGGGATTGGTGGGCGGCAGCCCCAACTCCCTTTTGTACGGCTCGGCCACCCCTTTCGACAGGTAAACCGTGTTTTCTCCAGCTAAGGAACGGTACTCAGCTAACGGGGCTTTCCAAGTATCCGGTTGATTTTTGGGCTTGGGGATGACGTCGTAATAGACAAATTTAGGGTCGGTCCGGTCGAGGCGAAACAGAAAGTCGGGTGGCAGATCGCAGGGGGCATAGGTGTCACCGGCCCAGTGCAAGACCCATTCGGGGGGCTTGGTTCCGTTGAGGAGGGTGGCTGGCTTGCCGTAATAGTCGTCATCCTGCACCTTTCCCGAACGCCATTTGCCATCGTCGCGATTATCGGCTGTGGAGATGGCATTTTTGTTGAAAAAAAGCCGGAAGCTGTCCACAGTTGCACCTTCGAGGAAGTTGCTCTTTATCCAACGATGGTCGGTGTAGATGATTTTTTCCGCTTTAAACCGGAATGTAGTGCGGTGAGTAAGGGCATATTTTCCATGCAGGTGATGGTGCTGTTGCCAGCTAATGGTCAGCCCGTCGTCTTTTTCCACGCCGGGGTTGAGATGAAGTTTGGCGTCTTCCTTTTTCATGGCGGTTGAGGAAGTTTTGAAAACGGCGGCTTTGCCGTCCGTGTTGCCGCCGAGGTCGAGGCACCAGTCCACCCGGTGCGCTTCGATGGCCGGGTTTACCAGCCACACAGGATTTAGGAAGCACGACACGCCGGCAGTGAGCCAGGATTTTTTGCCGTCGGTGGGCGAGAGGTTTAGTTCCGTCAGGGCATCCTGCACTTGCAGGCTGGTTTCGAGGTTAGTTTTTTCCTCAGCGCCGTCGGGGTGATTGCCCCGGTCTTTGATGAGGCAGGAAATGGTGACCGCCCTTGCTGTGTCGGGTGCGAGGTAGATGACGCTTTTTCCGTTGTCAACGGGGAGGAATTTTCCGCCTGCCCCGCCGTCCGACCAGGAGAATGTGAGGTCTTCCTGCGGAAAAACTTCTTTGTTGGGGTTCCCGCACCGGTCACTTTTACAGTACAAAATTATCTTGTCCACATCGGTAGCTTCAATTTGGAAAAATGCCACCTGCCCGCGCTGGACGTTTTTGGTCGTAGTTTTCCAGGTGGCGGTGACGCCTTTAAAAGGTTCCCAGGTTTCTTTTTTTGGAAAACAATTTCCGGCATTGGTGAGCGTCGCCGTTTTGTCTTTTCCTTTGGTGAACGCCACCGTTTCCACTTTCACGGAATATCGCTCGCAGGCATCAGCGCCGGTCACGGTTATGGTTGCTTTTCCTTCGATGGGGTCGTCCTCCGCGCTTGTGATGGTGCAGGTAAGAAAGGCTTCCCATTTTTCATCCTTTTTCAATCCCGGCGGCAACACCAGCAGGGTGGAGTTCCCATCAGCACTGAGCAACTCGCCGCCTGCATCGCCCGTTTTTTTCCAGTCATAGTTCACGAGGTCGCCGACATGCTCGATGAGGCGCTGCCGCACCCCGCCGAGGATGCAGTCCTGAATGATTTGGTCTTCGTCGGTTGCCAGTACCGACAAGCCCACCGCAAGGCCCTGGTCTGCGTCGGAAAAAACGCGGGCGGCAAGCGGCGAGGTGACTTTGATAGCCGTTGCACCAAACAACTTCGAGGCAATGCCGCACAGGCAGTCAGAGGGTGGCGGCGTATCGTGAACTGTTTCTTCGACGTTGCCGCAGCAGGTGCAATTGCTGCCATCCGTGCAAGTCACCGTGGCGCAGCAATACAGCGTGAATTGCCCGGCGCCTTTTATATTTACGGCGCAGGAATCCTTGTCTGTGGCCCCGTCAATTTCCGCTACGCCGGGGTCGCTTCCTTCGCCAATGTGCCATGCCAGTTTTATATCTTTTACCTCGCACTTGGCTCTCGTGTCACCTGTTCCGGCAAGGCCCTTGCATTCTCCTTTTGCCGTGGCTTTGTAGGTCCATCTGCTACCTTCCTTTTTTTCCGGTTTTACCACCACGTCGCAATGGCACTCGCAGCCGCCACCGGCAATGGTCGTGGGAGGGGGCACGGTTTCTTCCGTGTTATCAGAGCCTTCGCAACCGGCGCAGGTGCAGGTGGTTTTTGTGTGCAACCACAAGACGAAACTTCCCGGCTTCAGGGTGTGGACGAGGCACCTTGCGGCGTCAGCCTGGGGGATGATTTCGGCAACGTCGTTGCCGGAGGTGATTTCCCATGAAAAGGAAATGTCTTTTTTGAGGCACTCCTCTGCATCCCCGCCGCCGGCAGGGCAGTACCCGCTACACGAAAATTTTCCCCAAGCCTCGTAAGTCCAATTGTCGCCATCGGTTTTCACCCGCTTGATTTCGGGGGCGCTTTCGCAGGCGCATTGCGAGACGTTTGGCTGTGTCGTCGTTCCTCCGCCGGGTTGAGCCTCACCCCGGTTGAAAAATGAACAAGGTTCGCTGTTGCCGGCATTAGTAAAAACCAGCGCTGTGGCAGGGTCTTCCACCTGCACGTCAAAGGCATAATTCATCCCCGGTTGCAAAGGCGGGTATGCGTTGGTGTAAACGAGCACATTGCCCGTCACCCTCGCTTCCACGAGTGGTGGCGTGGTAGCAGAGGCCAGTGCGTCGGCAGGCGGGCGGTTTTCCGGCATGACTTCCACGAGGGTAAAAGTGTAAAGCAGGTTTGGCGAAGCGCCCGGGGGCGTGGTCCAGGTGAACACCAAAGGCTGGCCCACCGGCAAGTCGAGGGTATCGCCGCAAACCGGATAGGTGACGATAGGCGGTTCGAGGTATTGAATGGAAAAGAGATTGCTGCAACCCGCCGGTTCTGGCGCTGATAAGGGCTGGCCCGTCTGGTAATCCACCGCCGTAATGCAAACGACGTAGTTCCCTTCGGGCATCAAGCCTGAATGCTCCACTTGCTGAATGTCGAGGTTGACAAATTCCATCTGGCCGAGGTCGAACAAAGGTGCGAGCAGAACGCCGGTGAGGGAAAGCGTTCCGTTTGGCTGAAGTACGATGGGTTGGGGAGGGCGGTAATCCTGTTGTGTGTAGGCGCTCACGCCGTTGTCGCCCCGCACGGAAGCCAGCAGCGCTACTTCCAAAGGCTGGGGCGAGAGGTTCACCAGTGTCAACACCATGCGGTTGGGTTGGCTGGTGTAGTCGCTCAGGTAGGGGGAGTATGGTGGCAGCACCTGGAGGATGGCGTTGACCGGTTGAGATTGCACCGGCAAATGCAGGTGCAAAGCAATCAGGGCGGTTGCCGCTGTCAAAATGTTCATTTTAAAAAAAGGATGTGGCAGGTTCATGTCTCTAATTTTTTTGAACGTTTTTTTGTGTTTCCTTATAAATTGAAGGTAGCTTCTCAAAATGCTTGGTTCCTTCGAGCGGCAGGGTTTTGAACCCTGCGATTCTAAAACAAAATGCTTGGTTCCTTCGAGCGGCAGGGTTTTGAACCCTGCGATTCTAAAACGGAAATGCAGGGTTCAAAACCCTGCCGCTCGAAGAGCTACCAAGATTTTTTGATTTGAATGGATACCATTTGATTTGTCATTCTTCCAGGAAGCTAAAACGCAAACAAGCTCTAATTACCTCCCAGACGCAATGCTCAAATTCACTCCCACATTCCCCCGGAATTCGGAGAAGGTGGAAAGCCCGTTAAAGGCTTCAGGCGCTGAATTTTTCAAATAACCCGCCTGCACGAACAGGCTGTGCCGTTGCGCCAACCGCACCGAGCCGAATGCCGAAAACATCCAGGTGTCCGATTTTTTTTCGCCTCCCTGAAATGCCTGTGTGAGGGAAGCAGTGAGGTTAGCCGCCATTCCTTTTGCGGGGAAATTCTTGCTGACTCCGATGGCAAAGCCGGGCCAGTTGGCCGCCAAAGCTGCCCCCTCCTGTACCGAGCGCAGGAAATTCAGGTTCGTGGAAATTCCCCAGCCGGTAAGCTGCCACTGGAGGAGGTAGTGCAGGTTCGTCATAAAAATGCGGGTCGTCAGCGGGTCGAACGTGCTGCCCTGTTCGAAATGGATGACCTGGTAATTATTGGTAAAAACGAAGTTGTGCAAAACCTCCGGCCGCAGGAAGGTAAAGCGGTTGGTCAGCAAAAAACTCTGGTTGACCTGGGAAAATAAAACGGTGTCCTGCAAAAGCCCCGGCGGCGTTTGCTGCTGCACCCCGTAGTTGAAAAAGGCGAAATCCACCCCGTATTTTGGGCTTGGTTGGGCGAACACCCTGGCCGAGCCGATGAGCCGGTGCGTGGTGGCAAAGCGGTGGTGGAACAGGTTGTCCCGTTGCAGACCGAAGCTGCCCTGGAAGCGCAGCTTTCGCTGTGCGGCATTGAAACGGGCATTCAGGGTTAGGTTTTCTACATCGGATTGGAAAAAGTAAGCACCCATGGTCTGGTAGCCCGGTTCGACCCGGTGGTATTGCAGTTTCAGTCCAAAATCCCTGCTTTGGTAGCCGAAGGCCGCCTGTCCTGCCGTGAGTAGCGTGGTGGAAAGACGTGCCGGAAAAAAGGATTTTAAAAAATTCAGCGCCCTCACTTCGGTTTCTAATGCTCCGGCGTCGCGGGTGAAAGCGCTGACGGCAGCGTCTAATTCCAGCGCCCATTTTTCAGCAAAAAGAAAACGGGAGGTGGCGCCGAGCGCCATGTTTTCTTTGGCCTGCAAGATGGAGTTGGTGTAAAAATCAGGCAGGGAACCCACATGGTCTTTTGCTTTAAAAAAAACGAGGTCGAAGAAATTTTTCTCGCTGCCCACGCCCAGCTTGAGGGCGTAACCTGTGCGGGCAAAGGAGGGCGTTTGGCGATGCGTGGCGAAGGAATCCAGCCGTATCTCCCTGTTCAGGCGGCCCGCCATAGCGCCCAGCCGGAACTTGCCGGGATTGATGTCGAAGCCGGCGCCGAGGAAGGTGACGCCCGCCAGCGTGAAGGGCGAAAAGCGCATGTTGCCGTAGCCGAATTGCGCCTTGCCCCAACTCCAGGTGGGCGCTATGCCGGAGCGGTTGAACGGCTGCCGGTACGGCTGTTGGCGGTCGCTGAAAATGAAGGAAAGCGGCAGTTTGAAATTTTCCCATGCTAAGGAATAATTCCCGGAAACGGTGTAGGTAAAATTTTGGTAGCGCGGCTCTATGTTCTCCGCATGGTAAACAAAAGATTGCAGCTTGAAATAGCCAGATGATTGAAGACCTTGGGAATATGCAAACTGAATCGCCATCAGCAGCGCAGCTATCGTTGCGAGCAGCATCCTGTTTCCCTGAAATGCAAACAGGAATGGCAATTTCAAGAAGGGTAAAAGTGGCCGCATAACTCCTTTCGTTTGGATGGACAGGTTTCCAAGGGAAAGTAGTTTTTGTCTTTTGCTCTAAAGGTAGGAAGTATAAATGAAAATATCGCTTCGCAATGCAGGTTAGTGATGTGTTTAAAATAAGTTGCTGTTTTTGGGCCGCCTCCGGTGGCCCAAAAACAGCAAGGATTTTTTTGAGGCTGTATCATAACTCGACTTTAGCCAAAACGCACAATCTCTTTGTCAGTAGATTTAAAGGTTGTCATTTGGCGGGTTTAAGATTTTTGGGGAC
>SCUG01000519.1 GCA_004297645.1 Saprospiraceae bacterium
CTTGAAAGTAAAGGCATGATAACCGATACCTTAACTTCACTCATAATTGAATACCTACTTGATTGAAAAACAGAGGCAGCGTTATGCTTTCGAGCGCCAGATTTTGCCCATTTGGGATTTGTTCTTGGCTTTTGGCCAAAAGCTAACGCTCAAGGTATGAATATCAGATTTGTACTTGTTTTTTTCGGTTGTTTCCGTTAATTGATGTATCCGAACGGCAGTTAAACATAAGGGTTCCGATAGTGATAGTTCTCGAAATCTATTGAATTTGCCAGGTTTATAGTTCGCTAAAATTTGTGAGGCCATCAAGGAATCATCATTTTAAGGGGTTCCTGATGGAACTTGCACAACTGGTTAATTTTTTTTAATATTGCAACGAGCAGGTGCAACATTATATTAATTGGATTGAGCTGTGTTGATTTCATCAATTCCATCACTGCTCTACGATGGGGGATTTGTAAAATCAATACAGCACTACCGAAAAATCTACTAGCCATGAAAAAGTCAAGTGTATTGATTCCAACCTTTGTTTTTCTTTCATTTTTTTTTCTTTCGTTTATTTTTTTTGACGCAAGGGAATGTTTTCCGTACCACAATAATAAATCCGTAGCCGTAGATACTTTCACAGTTGAGGATACTGATTATAGCTATTCTGCTCAATTTACCCTAAGTGGCAATGTGGTAGTCTTTGTATCAGATTCTGATAAGGGAAATACAGAAGATTATATTGACGATGTATTTGGATTTACTGGAGTTACTTATCCTGATGACTTTTTAGTAGAATATCCATCTGACGAAGAGGTTGACCTCTATATGATAACTAACGGAGAGGATGGCTCTGAAAAATCAGTTCCAGTTGCCTTACAATTTAAGCAAACAGGAGGAACAGCATTTAATGGAGCTGGCGAACCAAAACATTCTTGCACTGGTGATCCGTGTAATTGTTGCCGGTTCTTAAAAAACATTTTTGGGAAAATTTATGGATGTGAATGTAATACTGGAGGCTCTTGTTCGGGGACTTTGTGTAATCATACAATAATAGAACGTGGATAGGGAATTGCCGTCCTGTCAATGATTTTTCGATTTGAACCCCGAATCCCAAACAAGCTCTAAAAAAGGATTTTTCAAAAAAGGCTCCACCGTACTCGCCGTGCATACCAGCGGCTTGCAGGGGATAGCGGGATTTGATGAGCGGTTCGGAAAGTTGATTCTCACCTTGAAAGTAAAGGCATGATAACCGATACCTTAACTTCACTCATAATTGAATACCTACTTGATTGAAAAACAGAGGCAGCGTTATGCTTTGGAGCGCCAGGTTTTGCCCATTTGCTGTTGGCTGGGGCCAATAGCCAATGGCCAAAAGCTAAGGGCCAGAAGTACAATTGCAGGAAGGTTCAAACCACCGGGGAAGTTCTCGCTGGTTTTGCCTGAAGCCCTGGTGCAGACAGCGAAACCCAGCCATAATTTGGCAGTGCTTGCCTTGTATGGCCCGCATGCCTTTCTTGCAAGGAGGATAGCCTGGCAGAGATGAATGAGCTTTCATTTTTCAATAAAAAAAGAGGCTGCCGAAGCAGCCTCTTAGAAGGGAACATCGGTTGTTTTGTTTCTTAAAAATTCCAGCCCAGCCCAAGCTCGGCCTTGATGCCGCCAGTTTTGGAAACATAATTTTTGGAGCTGACGATGTCGCTGTAACGGATGCCCGCCAGGATGCCGAACCCGGCAAACAGTTTCTGATGGTAACCCGCCATGACGGAATAAAAGGGGTCCTGCGAATTAAAAGAATACCCCGTGGCAGCCTGGAAGAAAAAAGGAAATTTACCGGGCAAGTGAAAGGTGAAGTTGCCCATCAGGTTGTCCCCAAAGCCAAATTCGCCTTCACAGTCGCAGCCGTTTTGGTCACCGTCCTGATTCTCTTCTTCGATGTTGTCGGTGTCGTTCGGGTCATCGCTTCCGTCGTCTTCGATGCCCTCGTCATTGCCATCTTCAATGCCCTCGTCGTTGCCATCGTCGCAAGCGGAAACGAGCACACCTTCGCTGTCGAAGTAGCTGCGGTCGTTTTGGATGGCGCCCATCGTCCCGATGCCGAAGGAAAACAGGGGAGAAGCCTTGTACTGAATGTTCAATTCGCCAAGCGACAACTTTCCGAGGCTGGAAAGGCTGCTGCGGTAGTAGCCGGTGCCGGCCGTGGCCGTGACGGAAATTTTTTGCGTCAGCGAGGAAAATTTCCCGGCCGGGGCCGTTTGCAATTCCTGCGCCGGTGCCAGGCTGGCGGTAAAAACCAATGCAAGTAAAAGAAGTAATTGTTTCATCATGATGAATTATTTTGAACAATGAAAAATCGAGGCAAAGTGCCTTTGCGCCACCACGTCGGATTTTTAAAAAGGGTTGCGTCAGGATGAAAATTATTATCCCTCCTCCTCCCCGCCCACGTCTTCTATTTCTCCCGCTTCCGAAATTTCAACCTCTGCCACGCTCGCCGTTTCACGTTTTCTGAAAACCACCCGCAGCAGCGACGGCAGCACCACGAGCAACAGCGGCACTGCCAACAGAAACCCCCCAACCACCGCAATGGCTAACGGCTGGTGCATTTGTGCGCCAGTTCCTATGCCGAAGGCCAGCGGCAGCAGGGCGATGATAGCGCCTGCCGCCGTCATCAGATTGGGCCGCATGCGTAGGCCGATGCTTAAATCCAATGCTTCGTCCACCGTTTTTCCCGCCAACATCAGGTGAAATTGCTGGAAGGTGAAAATCGAGTTTTCGGCGATGATGCCCACTATCATGATGATGCCCGTGTAGCTGCCCACGTTGAGTGGCGTGCCGGTGAGGTACAGCGCTAAGTAGCAGCCAGCCACGCCCAGCAAGGACACGAAAATGATGACCAGCGCCACCCGCAAATCCCGGAACAGCACCAGCAGCACCGTGAACACCAGCAGGCTCGCCAACACCAAAATGGTCAGCAATTCCTGAAAGCTTTTTTGCTGCTCCGCAAACGTGCCGCCGTACTCGATGCGGTAGCCCTGCGGCAGGGCGATTTCGCTTTTCACCCGCCGCTGTATGTCTTTCATCGTGCTGCCCAAATCCCGGTTTTGGAGGCGGGCGGTGACGGCGGTGAGCAGTTGCAGGTTTTCCCGTTCGATTTCCGAGACGCCTTTTTCCACTTTTGTTTTTGTCAACAAATGCAGTGGCACGAGGCTGCCACCGGGCAGGAACAGGCGTGCGTTTTGGAGTTTGCCCAATGAATTTCCGAGGTAGTCCGGGTAGAGCATCCGCACGTCAATCATCTGTTCCTGTTCTTTCAATTTGCCCACCACGACGCCCTGCGTGTGGGTCTCCAATTGGAACTGCAAATCGGCGGGGGTCAGCCCGAAGCGGTAGAGGTTGGCCTCGTCGGGCAGGAAGCTGATGTTCGGCCCGGCGATGACGATGCCGTTGAAAGCGTCGGCAGTGCCGGGCGTTTGCTCCACGATTTGAGTGACGTTTCGGGCGATGGAGCGCACCTTGTCCGGGTCGTTTCCAAAAACCTTTACCTCGATGGGCTGCACGGAACTCATCAGGTCGCCGAGCATGTCGCCGATGACCTGCCCGAAGTCCACGATGAGCGTGGGCAGGGTGCTTTCGATGTGTTGGCGGAGGTCGTCAATGACCTCATCGGTGGTGTGTTGGCGGTTTTTTTTCAGGTTGATGAGGTAGTCGCCCCGGCTGGGTTCGGTGATGAAAAAGCCCATCTGCGTGCCCGTGCGGCGGTTGAAGGATTCCACGCCGGGGTTGGCGGCGACGATGGCGTCCACCTGTTTCAGCATCCGGTTGGTTTCTTCGATGGAAGTGCCGGGCGGCGAGTCGTAATCGAGCACGATGGTGCCCTCGTCCATTTCCGGAAGGAAGCCGGTTTGCAGGCGTGGGAACACCCAAAAAATGGCGGCCACCAACGCCGCCACAAACAGGAAGCTGAGCCAGGGTTTTTTAATAAAAAAATTGACCCAGCGCCGCTCGTGAACGTGGTGGGCCGTTTGCTGTTTTTTGTTTTTGCTGAAAGAAAGCATCTGGTAAATCACGGGCAGCCCCACCGCCGCTGCCAAAAAGGAGCAGCCCAGCGCCAGCATCATCGTGTTGGCCAATACTTTAAAGTACGCTCCCGCCACGCCGCTCATCAGCGAGAAGGGGATGAAAATGACGAGCGTGCTCAGCGACGACCCAATCAGCACGGGCATCAGCAGTTTCATCGCCTTGTGGACGGCTTCCGGCACCCCTGCCTCGGGGCGCTCCTCGCGGATGCGGTGGATTTGCTCCACCACCACGATGGCGTCGTCAATCATCAGGCCGATGGCGGCGGCGATGGCGCCCAGCGTCATGATGTTCAGCGTGTAGCCCACGGCGTAGAGCGCAATCATCGTCAGCCCCAGGGTGAGCGGGATGATGAGCAGGATGGTGAGGCTGGCCTTGAGCGACCGGAGGAAAAGGATGGTGATGAGGATGGCCAGCCCCAGCCCCAACAGCAGGGCGTCTTGCACACTTTTGATGCTGCCGTCCACAAATTCCGACTGTTGGTAAATGGGTTTCAGTTCCACGCTTTTGGGCAGCAGGCGCTTCAATTCCGGGAGCTTGGCCGCGATGTTCCGGGCGAGCGCCGTGAGGTCGCCTCCGGGTTGTTTTAAAATGTTCACCAGCACGCCTTCGCTTCCGTTGGCGTTGATTTTTATGTACTCCACCTTCTCGGCGATGCGCAGCGTGGCCACGTCTTTGAGCAAAACCGTGCGCACGCCGTCGTTGCGCAGCACGATGTTTTGGAGGTCGTCGAGTTGGTCTAATCCGGCGTCGGTGAGGGTGAGGTAGAGCCGCCGGTAGTCGTTCAGGTAGCCGTTGGAAGCGATGAACCCGGTCTGCCCGGCGGCGGTAGCGATGAGTTGGGGCGTGATGCCGAGCGCCGCCATTTTTTCTTCGTGCAATTCGATGTGGTACTCCTTCTCCTTGCCGCCCTGCACCTGCACGCCGCCGGCGCCTTCGATTTGGGAGAAAAACGGCTTGACGGTGAGCACCGCTAATTTTTTCAACTCAATCAAACTTTTGCTCTGCCCTTCGAGCGAGTAGCCGAACACGGGCAGGATGGCGGGGTTCATCCTCGCCACGGTGATTTGCACGGTGGGCGGCAGGGTGTTGCGAATCTCGGCGACTTTGCTTTCAATCAATTGCTGGCTGCGGAAAATGTCGGCTTTCCAGTCGAGCAAAATGTTCAGCTCGCTGCTGCCCCGGCTGGTGGTGCTGCGGATGGTGCGGGTGCCGGGCACTTCCCGGATGGCCTGTTCCAGGGGCTTGGTGACGGCGATCATCATCAGGTCCACCGGCTGCTCGCCGTTGTCAGCGATGATTTTTATTTTGGGAAAGGTGATTTCCGGGAACAGTGACACCTGCATCCGCTGGAAGGCAAAGCCTGCCCCGAACAGCACGACGAGGATGAAGAAGAGGATGGGCGTTTTGTATTTTTCAAAGAAGAAATTCATGATTTTTTGAAACGCATTTTTTTTGAAACACATTTTTTTGAAACCTATAGTGGCGAAGCCACAACCAAACATAAAACTTGTTTCTTAAACACAATAGGCACATAGTCCACATAGGTTTTAAAAATTTTTTTCAAAAATTTTTAAAAGGCAAACTATGTGTCCTATGTGCCTATTGTGTTTA
>SCUG01000045.1 GCA_004297645.1 Saprospiraceae bacterium
ATTTAACCGATCGCATGCAGAGTATAGGGAATGGCAGAAAGGGTGGCGGTGAGGAGCCACGGCATTGAACATCCAGCGTCAGCACCTCAAAGCAAGCCTCATTTAAGAATGGCATCGTAAATAGCCTGATGCAGCCGGGGGCGGATGTTTAGTTCATACAGTCCCTCGCTCGAACGGTCGGGATAGACGCGGTTACTGAAAAAAATGACCAGTAGGTTTTGGGCGGGGTCGGCCCAGGCGAAGGTGCCGGTGTAGCCCGAATGGCCGAAGCTGGCCGGGCTGGCCGAATGTGCCACATAACTCTCCCCTGCGACGTACTGCAAGGGTGGCTTATCGAAGCCGAGACCGCGACGGTTGCCCTCGCCACAGTATTGGCAGCGGGTAAACTCGCGCACGGCAGCTTCTGCCATGAACCGTTCGCCGCCGTACTCCCCGAAGTCCATGTACATTTGAAATAGTTTGGCCAAGTCGTTGGCGGAGCCAAACAAACCGGCATGGCCGGAGACGCCGCCGAGCATGGCCGAAGTCTCGTCATGCACGGTGCCGTGTACCTGTATTTTGCGGAAAAATGTGTCCCGCTCGGTGGGCACGATGCGCTCTTTCGGAAAAAACCGCAGTGGATTGTACGTCAGAGTGCTGGCTCCCAAAGGCCGGTAAAAAGTATCCTTGAGATAATCTTCCAATGGACGGTTGGCGAGGCGTTCCACCACTTGCGGGTATAGGATGAACGGCAGGTCGGAATATACATAGGCCCGCTCTGCGTTGAGCGGCTGCGAGCGAATGCCTTTGTAAATCTTTTTCTTGTAATTTTTAAATAGGAACAGACTATCGGTGATGTACACGGGATAGCGCCGGGAGTAGTGATTTTTGAAAGACCGGTGCTTCCACTTGCCGTTTTTCTTTTGGGCGTCTTTCCAAAAAACGATACTCGGTTTTAGCCGGCCATAATGCGCCAGCAACTCGCGGTAGGTGATGTTCGCCTTGTTTCCTCTTTTGAAAAAAGGAAGGTATTTTTTCAGCGGGGCATCGAGGTCGAAACGGCCTTCGCCATAGAATTTCATCAGCGCTGGCAACGTGGAGGTTACTTTGGTCAGGGAGGCAAAGTCGTAAATGTCATCAGTGCGGACGGCTTGCAGACTGTCGTAAGTGTGGAAACCATAGGCTTGGTGAAAGACCACTTGTCCGTCTTTTGCCACGAGTACCTGCGCACCGGGGTAGGCGTGTGCCTGGATGCCCTCTTCCACAATTGCCGTGATGCTGTCGGCGAGCAATTGCGCATCCATGCCGGCCACAGCAGGGGGTGCGTAACCCAGCCTCATATGCTGCGGCCCTGGCGTTCCGCCAAATAGCACCTGGGCAGCCAGCGACAAAGTGGCATCGTCGAGTGTTGGAGCCACGACGACGGCCTGTGCCTGCCACAGCGACGGCCGTGATTGGAGCACTGCTGTGTCGCCAAAAACAACGGCCACGGTTTTACTACTGTGCGAATCTGTGCCGAGTTGTTTTTCAAAAGCCTCGAAAGCGGCATCGCCGGGCCTGACTGTGCCGGCATTCAGCGCGAAAATATGTAGCTCGCCGGGGCCGCCTTTCGGCGGAATGGAGGGCTGGGTAGCGTATTTTCCCACGGTTTCTTCGAACGCATTGCCTGCCTCCAGCCCAAAGCTGTGGTAATAAATGACGCTGCTTTCGAGGTGCTTCACCGGCAGCAGGCTTTCTTCATTTTTCAAAAAATGGATGGACTGTGCCGTTGCTATCCATGCGGAACTTATGGCACCGGCCCCGCCGCCGGAAGGCTGTGCGGGAGTTTTGGCTATTAGCCAACAAAAACTCAATGAGAGAAACAGGTAATGCCGTTTCATCATTATAAATGTCCTAATTTTGGCAGTCGCAGCCAACTTGTGCAAATGGAGCTGCGTCTTATGGTAGATTTTTTTTTGCCCTTGAAAACCGTTCAAACATACAACCATGAATTTGAAAAGTCTCGGAATATCTTTTTTTGCCCTTCTGTTTTGCGGGGCCCTTACCGCCCAAAATGATAGCAGCCTCGTCCAGTTTTCCGGTATGGTGCTCGATGGCTCCACCGCTGACCTGATACCCGTGCCTTACACCAATATTTTGGTGAAAAATAAAGGGCGGGGCACATACTCCGACTTTAACGGATTTTTCTCCATCGTTGTGGAAAAAGGCGATGCCATCGAGTTCTCTGCCGTGGGGTACAAAACCGTCGGGTACATCATTCCAATAGAGCTGGAGGACAACCACTACTCTCTCGTTCAACTTATGACTCAGGACACTATAAACCTGCCCGAAACCATCGTCTTTCCGTGGCCGGGCAAGGAGCATTTTAAGTTGGAGTTTCTGGCAATGGACGTGACCTCCGAAATGCAAGCCCGCGCGCTGAAAAACGTGGCCAACGAAACCCTCGAGCGCATGCGCAGCACCGTGTCCAGCGATGGCCGGGAGCATGCCAACTATTACCTCCGCCAACAGGCACGCAGCTATTACTATATTGGCCAACAACCACCGATGAACATCTTCAATCCGATAGCTTGGAAGCAGTTTTTCGACGCTTGGAAACGTGGCGACTTTAAAAAGAAAAAATGAGAATGGGGTATGAGGCCGGGGACCTTCCGAAGGATTGTTTCTTTCCCGTTATCCAGTCGCATAGGTCTTTGAAGGTGGGGTAATGTGCACCTGGCGGTGCTTCAAGTTTGCCGCCGTTTTCTTCCAGGATAATTTTGAAGATGGTCAAGTTGAAAAATTAAAACAAGAATAACCGGGGGACAGACCATTGGCTGGAAAACTCGCCCTGGGGGTTACCCATGCTCATTTCTTCACCAATGAATCGTCGGGCCTGCTGGCCATGCGCTGAATGGCATCAATGATGGAATCCAGGGCAGGCGGATATTCTACGTATTGCATTTTGCGGTCGTCTTCTCCCCAAATGGCTATCGTCACCACTTTTTTGCGGTTGCCATAAGTCACGGAGAGCCGGAGTGGAATAGGTGTGGGTTTCAGGCTTTTGCGTTTGAAACAGGCGGGGCCGGTGCAGTCGTACACGCGCTCGAAGTCGAAGAATTTTTGTTTGACGATGTACTCGGCGAATTGCTCCAACTCCTGCCTCGGTATGTTTTTCTTGTTGATGAGCAAACCCTGGTTGACGCTTTGAAACTCCTGGATAAGCCGCCCGTCGGTTTTTATGTGGATGAAATCTTTTAGCACGGGGTCAATGCCGCCGTAATAACCGCCGCCTACCAGCTCGATATTGATGTAGGTCAGATTTTCTTCAGGCTCGTATTTTTTCTTGCCGCGTTCCTTTTTCTTTTTTCCGAAAGAAAGCCAGCCCTGTTTGTTATTCTTTACATCATTGGGACTGTCTGCTTCCACGATGACCTCTGGAAGTTCATTCGGAGGCCTCACGAAAGGTGCGTCTTTGCTGTCCACCCGCACAAAATGGTATTGGTAGGTACCCTTGCTGTTGCGGGGGGTAAATTCCAACACCAGCACCGATTTGTTGACATTGGAGATTTTGAACTTGCTGACGTGCTGGAAACTGTAAAAGAGATAGCGGCCATCGAGGCTCCAGTTGCCACGTGTCATGTTTCCGTTGAGCAGTTGCTGGTAAGTATAATCGTAGCGGAAGTAGAGGTAAAAATCATAATCCCTATCAGCCTGGTGGATGATGGTGTTGGATTCAAGGTGCAGTGTATAAGTATAGCGCCATTTGGATTCGACAAACAGCCGGTCGTCAGGTGCGGTCCAGCTTGCACTATCCGCTTCCTGGGCAACAAGTTGGTGAAAATACAAAAGGCTCAACAACAGAGCGGTCCATTGTAATAACTTTCTCTTCATGGGAAACCAGGTTCGTGTAGCGTCTTCTAATAGCAAATGTGGACTAAATATATCGTGATTTTTTTTAAAGCCAAGCCCACAGGCGAAACTATCTGCTATTTGGATGAAAATTTTCAGAGCCGCTGCAAAAAACCGGAACCATCTGCGCCAGGGAAAATTAAAACTTAAAGCCCACCGTCAGCATGATTTTGCCGGTGGTAGTTTCCGTAGTCACCGATGGCTGGGGGGCCAGGCTTGTCACGTAGGGCACGTAATTGTCATTTGAAGTCATCCGCCGGTAGGCGAAATCGAGATAAATGCTTTTCTCCCGTATGCCGGCACCTACGCTGATGGCGCCATTCAGGTCGCTATTATCGTCGAAGGGGGAAGTGCTCAGGGTATATCCACCTCTGAATCTGAATATTTTATAGGCAAATTCCCCGCCAAGCCTTATGTTGAGGGCGCTGCCGAGCTTGCTGTTTATTTCATCGTTGAGCTCCTGTTCATATTGAATGTCATCGGTATTATCGGTGTTGTTGAAGTTGAATTTGGCGTTGGTATAATCCAGCCATTCCACTTCAGCCGTTAGAAAGCCCTGCTTGTCGAAGAGCACACCTGCGCTCCCGATAAAGCGCCAGGGAGTGCGCAGTTTGTACTTGAATTTCCCGTCCCGCGATTGTGCCGAACCCTGGGTATTGGCACCATTGTAAACATAGTTGTAATCGAGGCTGGTGGAGAAGGAATCGTCAAGGGTAAAGCCCGTTGGCGTGTGGAATGCAAACCCAAGCCGTACCATTTGGCTGAGGCGGTATATCAACCCCAACTTGAGATTTACCCCGGCGCCGGTGGTTTGCAACCGTTCCGTAAATTTTAGCTCATTGAACACTGGGTTTATCCCCGCTTTGTCTGTTTCCATATAGATTTTGGTTTCATCAAAATTCACGAAGGGCACACCCAGCGTGGCTCCTATCATTATTTTTTCGTCGTAATTGCCTGCGAAAGAAAACACCAGTTCATTGACCGAGCCTTTGCGGCGAATCAATTGCGATTTTTCGACCATCTCCCCCGCTTCGAAGTCGCCCACATAGGTGGTGTTGTCGTTCGGGTCCATGTTGTAAATGGCCTCACCATCGTAGGCCAAGCCGGCCTCGAATTCATCGAGTTCATCAGGGGTAAAGCCATCGGCCAGTTCCAGCCAACGGCCGGTGATGGAGCCAGACGAAGTGCCTTCGAAAAATACCTGCTGATGGAAATTGGCCATGCGATTGAACCCAATGCCAAAGGCCGATACTTTCCAATCGGAATTGCTGGGGCTGGCGGCAAACACCAGCCCGATGGAATTGAAGTTAAAATTCGTTCTTTCCCGCTCCCTGCTTTGGTTGCCGGAGCCTTCCAGCCGGGCATCCACGGTTGTGAGTTCCCAAGTGGGAGTAAAGACAAACTCCGAACGGCGGTAGGCCGCCAGCCCTGCCGGGTTGGTGCTCAATACGGAAAAGTCGGCGCCGAGTGCTCCAATAGCACCGCCGATGCCTACCGTGCGGGCGGTTCCGCCTACCTCAAGGTTCGAATAGCGAACAGCATCGTAAATTGATTGGGCCTGCGCTTCGTAGCCGGATACGAGCAATACCATTATGAAGGAGAACAGATATTTCATAGCAAAACGAGTTTGATTTTTAGCGCTTGTTTGAATATCGTTTTTGTAGGGGAAGGGGGTGAATTTCCTCACAAAAGCAGGCTCTAAAGCAAGCACGTGGATGAAAGGTATCAGGTTTTTTCAGAATTATTTCCACCCCCTTCGAGGCAAAAAAAAAGTGGGGGGACATTGGCTTCAATCCACCCACTTAATATTTTAACGTTTTAAAATTGGTTTCAATTTTTATAGTCTTTGCTACAATCAATTTCCCCGGCCTTTTCGGCCGCCACCTGACGAGCTACTGCTGCTATCTGAGGAGCTACGCGAGGG
>SCUG01000520.1 GCA_004297645.1 Saprospiraceae bacterium
AGTCCTTCCACAGTTGCCAAATCAGCGCCGGGGGAAATTGCGAATGGTCTTTGGTCCAGCGCCGGAAATAGAGGGTGGTCACCCCATCCACATTTTGCGGAACGCCAATGGGCACATCCAGTTCATGCCGCCCGTTGGCCGTGGTGGTCAGCATCTTCACTTTGTGGCCAGCCGCTGCCAGGTTCTCGCACAACAGGCTCACCGAAAATATAGGCCCTCCGTAAATGTAGGCCGGCTTGTACGTGGGGATGAGGTGCAGGATTTTCAACTTTTCACCAGACATTTTCTATGTCTTTTCCCGAATAGCTGTGGTTGCGGCTGGTCCAGTAGGTGTCCTTTTTCTTTTTCAACTGGAGCGGGTCTTTGCTAAACGCCTTGTATATCACGGCGATGACCGAGAGAAAGGCAAAAAAGATGATGGACAAAATCACCTTCGACATGACGTAGCCCATGCCGTCGGCCAGCTTGTACCATGCCCAGTGAATCCACCGGGCCAGTGCCGGGATGAATGCCCCGGCGATGCCGGTGACAATGGCAATGGTTATCAGTACATTGGCTTTGTAAATGAGCCAAAAAACCAACAGGCCAGTCATAATGACTAAGCAGGTCTCTTTGTGCTTTTCTTTATTCATGGTCAAAACAGCGTGTAGATAAACGGCGCTACGGCGCTGCCGCCGCCGATAACGATTAAGATGCCGATGAGCAGCAAAACGATAATGACGGGGAAGAGCCACCATTTTTTGCGCTCTTTCAAAAAGCCCCAGAGGTCTTTTAAGAAATCCATTTTAAGGTTGTTTATTATTGGAGCACCAAACTGCCGGAGGTTTTTCCGGCGGCAGATTTGGGGCTATTGAAATCAAATTTCTGCGAAATTCTCAGCCAATTGGAAGGCAAACTCAGTCCAGCTTGAATTCTTCCTGCCAGTTGTCCTTTTTATCCCACGCCGGTTGGTCCGTTTTGCGGAACAGGTAATCGCCGATGACGAGGTAATCCATTTCGGTGCGCATGAAGCAGCGGTAAGCATCGCCAGGCGTGCAGACCATAGGCTCACCGCGCACGTTGAAGCTGGTGTTGACCAGCAGGCCGTAGCCCGTGCGCTCTTTGAACTTGTTGATGAGTTCCCAATAGCGCTGGTTGGTTTCTTTGTGCACCGACTGGATGCGCGCCGAGAAATCAATGTGGGTGATGGCGGGCAGGTCAGAGCGGTGGATGTAGAGCCGCTCCATGAGGGGCAGGTTGTAATAATTTTCGGGGATTTTCGCCCTGCGGTTTTCAGCCACATCCGCCACGAGGAGCATGTACGGCGAGGGGGTATCCATGTCGAAATATCCGGGTGAATCTTCGGCCAGCACCGATGGGGCAAACGGGCGGAAACTCTCGCGGTATTTTATTTTCAAGTTCAGCTTTTTCTGCATTTCCTTGTTGCGGGCATCGCCGAGAATGCTGCGAGCACCCAGTGCCCGCGGCCCGAATTCCATGCGGCCCTGCATCCAGCCGGTAACGTTGCCCTCGTCAATCAGTTCTGCCACTTTTGCGGCCAGTAGGCCAAAGTCATCGTACTTCTCGAAGCGGGCTTTGTATTGTTTAGCCATGTGCTCCACATCAAGCCCGGAATACTCAGGCCCCAGATAGGAGCCTTTCATATCGTCCATGGCGCCATTTAGCTGGCGCTCATTTTTAAAATAGAGATAATTAGCGGCGAGGGCTGCGCCCAATGCGCCCCCGGCATCGCCGGCTGCGGGCTGGATGAAGATGTTTTTGAAAATGCCGCTGCGCAACAGCTTCCCGTTGGAGACGCAGTTGAGCGCCACCCCCCCTGCCATGCAGAGGTTTTCGGAGCCAGTCAGGCGCTTTGCCTCCCCGGCCATGAGGAAGACCACCTCCTCGGTCACCAGATCGGAAGAGC
>SCUG01000521.1 GCA_004297645.1 Saprospiraceae bacterium
TGGTAGATGTCGCCGGGCCGGAACTGCTCGGCGAGGTAGTTGTGACGCTTTTCCCCCAATTCATTCAGCACCTGCCAAAGTTCTTCGGCCGTTTGAACTTTGCGGATGCCCCTGGCCGCCGCTTCGAGCCGGGGTTTTACCATATAAGGGGGTTTCACCCTGCGGGTGAATTCATTGATTTCTTCGTCATTAAAAAGCGCTGTGAACTCCGGCACCCGCAGTCCGGCTTCACTGGCTTTTAGGCGCATGGCGAGTTTGTCGCGGAAGTGGCGGGCGGTGGTTTGCCCCATGCCGGGCAGGCGGAAGTGCTCGCGCAATTCCGCCGCTTCTTCCACGTCGAAGTCGTCTAAAGCCACTATTTTATGTACTTTGTTGGAGCGCATAAGATAGGCCAGCCCGGCCACGAAATGTTCCATATTCCAGACGCCGTGGCGCACTTCATCCATGTAAAATATTTCAGCGATGGATTCCCGCGGCCACGGTTTGTCTTCTGTGCTTTTGGCCGTCACGAGATAGACCTTGTTTCCCAAAGCCTTGCAGGCTTTGAGAAAGTCAACGCCTTTGAATTCACACGAAATGCAGAGGAAGGTAGGTGGGTTCATGGCTATGTGGTTTAGGGTTTAGGGTTTCAGGTTTCGGGGGTGGCCCAAAACCTGAAACCATTCACGCCCCGATGATGCTGCCACTTGGGATGACGGCGTTTTTTCGCAACACGACGATGCCATCCACAATGCAGTAGGTGCTGGTTTCCTGGTCTTTCAGGCTGGGGTTGCCGCGGATGATGACGTTGTCGCCGATGCAACAATTTTTGTCAATGATGGCGTTCTCGATGATGCAATGTTTGCCAATACCCATGGGAATTTCGTCGGCTTTCTCCAGTTCTTCCAACCGCTGGAAGTAATCGAGGCCCATCATGAAAGTATTGACGATAACGGTATAAGGGCCGATTCTGGAGCGGATGCCGATGACGGAGCGCTCGATGCGCTCGGCGTGAATGATGCATCCGTCGGCGACGACCACCTTTCGGAAAACGGTACCGAAAAACTTGCTTGGTGGCAGCATGCGTGCGCGGGTGTACACCGGTCTTAGGTTGTCAAAAAGATTGAACATCGGGAGGTTGTCGGTGAGGGCGATGTTGGCATCGAAAAATGAGCGAATGCTCCCTATGTCGGTCCAATAGCCGGTGTATTCAAAGCTGGCCACTTTATACCCTCCAGTGATGGCGGCGGGTATAATTTCCTTGCCAAAATCCAAGGCTTCCGGGTGTTCTTCAAATAATTTAAAAATAGCTTCTTTTGAAAAAATATAAATGCCCATGGAGGCTAAATAATGCTTCCCCTGCTTTTTGTTTTCTTCCGACACTTCAGAGGTCCATTTGGGCAAAACCTCAGCGTTCGGTTTTTCGATAAAAGAATCTATGTAGTTCTTTTCGTTGACTTTCATAATGCCGAAGCCCCTGGCATCGCTGGCATTGACGGGTATGGTGGCGATGGTGAGGCCGGCTTGTTGTGCGATGTGGTAGCGGGCCATTTTTTCAAAATCCATTTGGTAGAGCTGGTCGCCCGACAGCACGAGGATATAGTCGAATTCGTGGTTGACGAGGTGGTGCATAGACTGGCGCACGGCGTCGGCAGTGCCCTGAAACCACTTCTCACTGCCCCGGCGTTGTTCGGCAGCCAGAATGTCCACGAAGCCGGTGCCGAAAACGTCGAAATGGTAGGTGTTTTTTATGTGGCGGTTCAGCGAGGCTGAGTTGTACTGAGTCAAAACAAACATGCGCCTGACGCCGGAGTTGAGACAATTGGAAATGGGTATATCAATAAGGCGGTATTTTCCCCCGATGGGAACAGCGGGTTTTGAACGTTGTTCGGTGAGGGGAAAAAGCCTGGAGCCGGCGCCGCCGCCAAGGATGAGGCTGATCATTTTGATTACCATGGGTGGTTGGTTTTGGCTTCCAGCGAGGAGTGGCCCCAAGGGTCAGAGTTGGCTGCCCGCTGCAAGTATTTAAAGTTTTCTCCGAAAACAGACTCGATTGGCCATGCAGGAAATTTAGGGTATTTATTTGAAAGACAAGACACCTTTTTTGAAAACTTGCTCTTTTTTCAATAGATGCACTTCACGCCAGTTCATTGTACAAGTGAATGTACTCGCGGGAGGATTTTTCCCAGGAGAAATCCACTTTGGTGATGCGCTTCCGGAGGTTGCTGAATACCTCCGGCATACCATACACCCTCGCCGCCCGGAAGATAGCCATCGAGGTATCTTCCACGGTGAAATTGTTGAAGCGGATGCCCCTTCCCCCTTCGACTCCGATGTCGGGGATGGTATCACTTAACCCACCCACGCTGCGCACGATGGGCACCGTGCCATAGCGGCAGGCATACATTTGGTTGAGGCCGCAGGGTTCCACCCTCGAAGGCATGAACAGAAAGTCGGCGCCAGCGTAGAGTTGGTGGGCGAGCGCCTCGTTGTATTCGAGGGCAACGTCGAAGTAGCCGGGCATTTCGTGTTTCATATTGCCGAGGGTTTGCATGAGGGCCTGGTCGCCGGTGCCCAATACGACGAAGCCCGCCCGTGTGCCGGTGCCCAAAGTCCGGCGGACGGTATCGGGGATGATGTCGGCGCCCTTTTCCTTGACCAGCCTGCCGATGAAAGTAATGATGGGCAAATCGGGGATGATGCGGAAGTGGTCGAGCACCCGGTTTTTATTTTTTCTTTTAAAATCATCCAGGTCATCTTCGAGCGGGTGGGCGATGAGGGCGTCGTTGGCGGGGTCCCAAAGTCCGGCATCTATGCCGTTGATGATGCCTCGTGCTTTGTGCATCTGGCTGCGGATGAGCGCCTCCATGCCATTGGAGTCTTGTTGCAGCTCTTCGAGGTAACCGCGGGAAACAGTGGTGAGCCGCCAGCAGCAATTGATGCCCGCCGCCAGCGGGCAGATGGCCTCTGACCAGTCGAGGTAACCGTGGGCAGCGGCTTCGAAGAGGGGTAGCAGGCGAATATTATTCCAGCCAAAGGCCCCGTGATAAGCGCCGTTGTGAATGGTGAATACCGTGGGCATTTCGCGCAGCGATTGAAACTCAGGGCAGTATTTCACCATAAACGGTATCAGCCCTGTGTGGTGGTCGTGGCAATGGAGGATTTTGGGTTTCCATTTCATGGAAACGACCCACTTGAGCACGGCCTGTTGGAAGCAAAGGTTGCGCTCCACCTCGTCGCCGTACCAGCCGCCGCCGGGGTCGCCATAGATGCCGGGGCGGTCGAACTTACCGGGGATATTCGCCACATAGAGCGGGAAGCCCAGCCTGTCATTTTGCACCTCCAGAATATTGAACCAGATGTATTCCTGGTCCAGCCGTACGTACCCGCTATGTACTTCGCGGTAATGCTGGCGGTTGAGCCATTTGGTGTTAAACTTCGGTATGATGACCGCCGTGCTGACCCCCGCCCTGTTGAGGTAAATGGGCAAGGCGCCGGTGACATCTCCCAGTCCGCCATACTTGGCGGCGGGGAAACATTCCATGCTGATGTGCAGTATTTTCATGCTTGTTCTGTTTTTGCTGAACCGAAGGTAGAACGAAGGGTTAGAAATCCCGAGTGGAATCCTTCCTGCATCAGTCCTCGAAATACAACCACTTCACCGCTTTCGGAAACTCCTCGCCCCAGCGGGCCTCGTTGTGCTCGCCATCGGGGTTGATGGAGAGGTGGAACTCAATTTTTGAGCCGTCTAAGCCTTTGCGTTGGAGGGCTGTCTGGAGGCGCTTCACGTTGGGCACCATGTTTTCGCTCTCCTTGCCGCCTGCGTAAAGGTAAATTTTTGTGGTGTAGGGGTTGAAAAAATTGATGGCCTGGAAATAAATCTTCGGCGCCACCCAAAGAGCGGGAGAGAATATCATCATTTTACCAAAAACCTCCGGGTAGATAAAGCCGCAGTAGATGCTGATGAGTGCGCCCATGCTGCTGCCGCCGATGCCGGTTTGTTGGCGGTACGGGAGGGTCCGGAAATTCTTATCCACGTATGGTTTCAAAGTCTCCACCATGAACCGCGCGTATTGCCTGCCGAAGCTGGTGCCGAATTTGGTGACCTCCGGCGGCGAAAACTCGCGGACACGGTCTTTCTCAGCGTGGTCAATAGCGATGACGATGATGTCGTTGGTACCTGTTTTAGCCATCATGGAGAGTTGGCGGTCCACATGCCAATTGCCGAATGGCGAGCGGCGTTCGAACAGATTCTGGCCATCCTGTAGATAGATGACCGGATAGCGTTTGGTCGTCTCGTTATAGTCGTGTGGCAACAACACTGCAATGCGGCGTTCGCTTCCCAGAGGGGGGGCTTTCACTTCGCCGCTGATGACTTCTATTTTCGGTAAAAAATTCTTTTCCATGAAAGGCTGTTGGATGAAATCTTGTTTTTGGCCAGGCTTTTTTGGAAGGCAAAATTAGGATAATGAGGGATTGGTGGCATGGCAAAAATGGCAAAAAGGCTGTTCAATCTCAGGCCATTTTGAGCGGGTTTGAGCGTTCCATCTTTGTGGAGCAAAGGAGCAGCCGGGCAGGTTCCTCAGGCAGCCGGGGTTTCTTTTTTCCCACCTTTTATTATCCCCAACTGCCGGGCAGCTTTTACCACCCACAACAGCCAAACTGCTACCAAAGCCGGATAGATAGCGACGCTGCCGGGGTTGAAATAAATGGCGTCCTCTAATTCCAAATGGTGCAGGTGCATGACGGCACGCGTCATGCCGCAGCCGGGGCATTCCACATTGAAAAATAGCCGGGAGGGGCAGAGGATGAGCTTGCTCTCGTCAAAAAAATTTGAGGGGAGGAGCCATAAAATAATGGGCGTGAGGAGTAACAGACTCAGCCAGGTCCATTGAATGAGTTTTTGCCGCTTGGTCATGGTAGAATTATTGGTAGTGCCAACTCACGAGTTGATGCTATCGAATTTTTTCCGGATAGAGCGTATGTAAAACATGAGTGCTGTTGGGGTTTGCCACCCCAACAGCACTTACTTTTCAGACGTGGTTGGTAGCCCATGCCATTTTCATGGCATCGTATCAATTGTAGTACTTCTTCATTTTGGTGAGTGCATGGATAAATCCAGGGAGTGTGTAACAAATTGAGTGCATCTCTATATGTTCATGCAGCCATTTTGATTTTGTCAGGCTTGTTTTTCTGTTGTACAAAAGTCATGAATCGGTTCCAGTCCCCATTTTTATGGACGGCTCTTAAATCCAGCATTTGTTGTGCGCCCGTGATGGTCCATCTCATGCCGCTATCTTCCATTCTGTCTTTGACCAAATGCCCACAGGTGCTTTCTATCAAGCCTGTTGAGATGGGATAGCCTTTTTCCAGATAGTCTTTGTACTGCATTTTGTGTTTGTGGTTATCCAAATAGTTGATGGAAATTGCCAACTGCTCTTCAGCGGGTTCTTTGAGTTTCACCTTGTCTTTATTGTCCCTTAAATCTTTGATGACCTGCTCCACCTTTCCCTCCAGCATATCTTTCATCACGGATCGGACCCACTCGGTCCTGCCCTTGTATTTTTCGCCCAATATGGCATTGGCCGCCTTCCAGATGTACTCGCTTACATGGACGATGTCTGCAATGACGGCCTTTAATTGGCCTTGCATGCCTTTTGATTCGATGGCCTTCAAAATACCCTCTTCCAGCCCCGTGCCACAGTCCACCAAGGCCACAATAGGCTTGTCCCTGGCGTCTTTGCGGGCCATCAACTGGTCAATTGCATAGTGGATGGCCTTCTTTTGGTCGCACATAAAGGCCCGGCGGTGTACCTGCAAGGACATCCTGTCCCAATCTGTTTTCTCCAATGACGGTTCCCGAAAAAGCCCCCGAAGAATGTCCTCACTGCTGCGCACACGCGGATTGAAAGAAAAACTTACCGCCACGGTGGCCTGTTTTTTTACCCCCCGTTTCTGTCCTTTCATCAAGCGCCCCACATCCTGCTGTTCCTCCCCGCGCTCCAATTTTACCACCGGAACCCCCTTGCCGTCATTGCCAAAGGCCAGGAAACTCCCTTCTTCTTCCCCGGCAGCAACTTCCTGTACCGCAAAACCCTCATAATAATCCGCCGCCACCGGCGCCAAACGCTCCACAACACGTTTTACTTCCGATGCCTCCAGGCCCACGCCCAACATATCGTTCAACAACTCAACGCTCGAACGATAGTTCTCCTCCGTGCTCCGCTTGCCTATCCAGTCTTGCAATTTGTACGACAACTGGCACGGTGGCAGGCTCAAATAGTCGTCCAAAGCATGGTAATTGCCGCTTCCTTCCAGATAATACCGCTGACGGCCTATCCACATAGGCCCAAACACGCTCACGTAACGACGCTCATAACGGCCTTGCTTCCGCCTGATTTTTTTCCCCCTCAACCTCGTACCCTTTGGACTCCAACGTTTGCTCTTCCTGAACTACCCTATCTTCCACCAATAGCCGGCCTATATCCAATAGACCGCTCAATATATCTCCTTCAATCGTACTAAGGCTTTTGCCACTGCCCACTTCCGATTGGTTCTTTTCTATCAGGCTTTCCAACTTCGCTCTGATGGATTCTAAACGGGGACTGCCAATTTTATTTGTATCCATGATGCAATATTTTGTCCCAAAGAACGGGATAGTCTCCGAAATTTACTCATTATCTTTGCTCCGATACCACTACGGTAGCACTCTTTTTGTTACACACTCA
>SCUG01000046.1 GCA_004297645.1 Saprospiraceae bacterium
CGCTCCGCCAGCGTGGTGTTTTCGGGCAAAACGCCTTGCACTTTGCCCACCGGCACGCTCTCGCCCGTGAGCGCCGACTCGTCCACCTGCAATTGGGAGCTTTCGTGCAGTCGGGCATCGGCGGGGGTCATGTCGCCTGCTTCGAGATAAATCACGTCGCCATGCACGATTTCTTCGCTGTTCACCTCCAGCATCTTGCCTTCCCGAAACACTTTGGCGGGGATGGAGCTTAGCTTTTTCAGTGCCTCCATGCTGCGTTCCGCCTGGTATTCCATGTAAAACCCGATGGCGGCATTGATGAAAATGACCACGATGATGGCGAAGCCGTCCAGCCATTCCTGAAAGGCAAACGACAGCCCGGCAGCGGCGGCCAGCAGCAACACGATGGGGCTTTTGAATTGCTTGAGGAAAATGAGCCAGGCAGGTTCGGATTTTTCGTGGCTGATGGCGTTCCGGCCGTAGGATTGCAGCCGGGCGGCAGCTTCTTTGTGCGACAAGCCCGATGTGGTGTCTGCGCCTAAGCGGGTGAACAATTCGCCTTCCGGCACGGCGTGAACGGGGCCCTCCGCAGGAGAATGAACGCTGGTTTTATTAGTGCTGCTCATGACGAACAAGTATTTGACCGTGGAGGCGGCCCTCCTCTTTTGTTTTTCAATGTGCAGCGGGTGTACGCCGAACAATAGTTTTTTGCTTCGTCGTAATATAATTCGTATCCCCTCAAAAAGTGCTGGCATTTTGAGCGGCAGGGTATTGAACCCCGCCATTCTATTACTTTCTAAACCGGCGGGTTTCAAAACCCGCCCAGATACACGGCTCGATGAATGCCGTCGGGTGGTTGGCTATTACTTTCTAAACCGGCGGGTTTCAAAACCCGCCCGCTCGAAAGTGAGAAGTTATTTTTTAATCATTGCTAAGTTATTTTTTCGGCAATAGCGAGGCTTTTCCCTCAAAATAACGCAACCCAGGACAAAAAGACTTCCGTTTTTATTTCCGGTAGCAAACCCCAAACAAGCCCTAAATGCAAACTTGAAACCTGGAAAGCCTTCGCCACGCCGGTGTGTTTGCCGGTGCTTTCACACACTCGGTGAGGGTCATGCAGCACAATAGCCATTTGATTTTACAAATCCTTGCAACAACTTACCGTGGCTGTTGAGGCTTGCTGTTGTATCACCTTTTTCATCAGTACCAGGTACAAATTCTTGAAATCGGACTCGATAAGGTCTCCCACTTTGAAGGTTAGTACCGGGTCGGAAATGACGAGGTTCAGGATGACTTCCAGGGTTTCCTGCATGAACCGGCCATCGTTTTCCAATGCGTCGAAAAATTGCTCTTTCTGCGCCACCGCAGGGAATGGCGCTTTTTCGGTATTCGGCGATTTCATCTTTTCATTTTTTTTGCGGTGCGTTCAAAGGCTGTCCACCACCTTTTTCAATTTTTCCCGGACGGCTGCCGCTATTTCTTCTAATCGCTCATTTTTAATGGACTGCATGGAAGCGGCCGGGTCCACGGCGGCAACTTCTACCTGCCCGTTGCCGGCATCCTGAACGATGACGTTGCAGGGCAGCATAAGGCCGATTTTGTCCTCGGCCTGCAAAGCCTTGTAAGCGAACGGCGGATTGCAGGCGCCGAGGATTTTGTAAGCCTTGAAATCAACGTCTAACTTTTTCTTCAGGGTGGCCCGAATGTCAATTTCCGTGAGGACGCCGAAGCCTTCGGTTTTCAATGCGGCGGTCACTTTTTCTACGGCGGCATCAAAACCGGATTGGATGGTTTTACTGAAATAGTAGCTCATAACTGAATGTTTTGTGCAGGGGCGGACTGGCCGCTCCTGCGGTTTGTAATGGTACTTCTGACCGTCATAATTCACTCCAACAGGCAGGTGGTGCAAATAGAGGTTAGGAACGAAGTATTAGGGTTGGTTTGGGATTTAGCTTCCGGTGAAAAAACGCCTCTTTATTGATGATACTTCGTTGAAAAAATAGTCACGTCCCCGATAGGTATCGGGATTGGCAGTGCTCCCATTTTTCCGCCTTCCCGACATAAAGCCGGGACAGGTTGTCTCCTCAAAAAAACTGACGCCTTTTCCCTCGAAACCCAAACCCCAAACAAGCTCTCAATGGCCGGAACAGCCATTCAGCCATTCAGCCATTCAACCATTGGTGCTGACTTCGGCCAGGTCAGAGAAATGGCGGAGGAAATGCGGTGATTAGCCGGAGAAGCTGGCCGCCATTTAACTCATCTGCCGGTGGGGTGCCAAGACAGCCCATTGATGAGGTCTTCGAGGAAAGCCTCAAACGTTTTGAGTTTTTCCGGTGCATCGTGGGTATCGGCTACCTGTTTTTCCATGTCGCCGATGCGCACGTAGGTGATGGTACTGGGCAAATCGACAATTCTTGCTTCGGTGGGGTACTCACTTTCAAAATCCAGAAAGTCCGCTTCGAGGGCTTTGTCGTGAATGCTTTTCAGGGTGGCGGATGGTACACGGGCCTCGTGCCAGCCTATGCGCTCCACGTACAGGCGGCCATACCAGGTGACTTTGCCGTCGCTGTAAAATTTGACCTGGTAAACGGGGCACTTGCCGTAGCAGGCTGTTTTTTCAAAAGCTGCGACCAAGTAGGCCTCTTGCGCCGGGGTGCCGCCGGTGGGTGTAGTCTCTGTGGTTTCAATCACTTCAACGTCTTCGTTCACGATGGTTCTGGCGTTTTTGGGGCAGCATCCGCCGAGGACGAGCGCCAGTAATGAGAGAAATAGAAGGCTTTTCATGGCTGTTGTTTTTCGATTAAAATGCGTCAACGCTCAAACTACAAGACGCTTTTGAAATTTGCTTTCCAACCAAAAAGGCGCTAAGAACACAAAGATTTAAAAACCATAATTTTTAGAAACCCCTTTGAGGCCTTTGAGCCTGCGTGCTTGAAAATGTCCAGTAGTTTGGTCAACGCTTTTTGCCCTTCGTTTTGGCTGCGGCTTCGCGCTGAGCGGCGATGGCCTGCTGTTGTTTCATCGCCTCTTCGAGCCGCGACTGCAAGCCACCTTTCTTTTTGGGTTTCTTTCGGTAAGCTTCCATTTGAGCATGAATCTTATCGTGGTCAATGAGGTAGTTTTTGGTGATAATCGTTTGCCCGATGTTGAACACGTTGCTGAACACGAGATAGCAGGTAAGGCCGGAGGCGAAGTTGTTGAAGAAAAACAGGAAGAACACGGGCATGAGGTACTGCATGTACTTCATCATGGTGGCATTGGCACCGCCCATGCTGCTCATGTCCATCACCTTCATGTTGTAATAGGTATAAACCAGCGTTGACACCACCCACAGCAGGGTGAACAGACTGACGTGCTGACCGTAAAAGGGAAGATTCCACGGCAGCCAGAAAGCAGTGTCGTAACTCGACAGGTCGGTGGCCCACAGGAACCCGACCTGCCGGAATTCGATGCTCGCCGGGAAAAACCGGTACAGGGCAAACCACACCGGCATCTGTATCACCACTGGCAGGCACCCCCCCAACGGGTTCACACCAAATTCGCGATAGAGCTTCATGGTTTCCATCTGAATCTGCGACTGGTCATCTTTGAGCTTTTCCTTGAGCGAGGCCAGGCGGGGCTTCAGTGCTGCCATTTTCGACTGTGAGTACAGCATCTTGTAGGTCAGGGGATAGAGTGCCAACTTGACTAATAGCGTGAGCAACAGAATGGCGAGGCCTTTGGAACCGAAGAGAGAAGAAAGGAAGTTGAACAGCGGGCGAATGACCCACCTGTTGGCAGAGCCAAGAATGCTACGGCCAAAGGGAACGGTGTCCTCCAAATCGGTGCCGTAGGCTGCCAGTATTTCAAAGTCTTTGGGGCCGAGGTACATCTCCATGTCAAAATGGTCTTGTTGCCCGATGGGAATAATTATGTTGGAGGTGAGTTTTTTCAGGTCTTCGTCTTGGGCAGGGAGCGTTTCAGTGGCCAGGGCAGCGCCTTTGAACGGCACTTCTTTGGCCATCAAGATACTGGCGAAGAACTGATTGGAGTGGGCGACCCACTGCATTTTTTGCGCCGAATGGTCTTCCTCATCATTAGCTGTGCAGGAACAATAGTCGTAACTGTCGTCAGCGGGCTTAAAATACACAGTGGTGTAGTTGCGCTCATACTTGTGGTTCAATTCCAGCTTGTCGAGATAATTGACCCATTGGAGTTGCACAGCATCGCTGCTATGGCTGAGCACGTTTTCCAGTGCGTTGAAGCGGAGCTGATATTGAAGGCCATAGCTGCCCGGCTGTAACGAGTAAGCCTGCTCAAAGTAGCGGCCTTGCCCCGCTCCGGCCTGGAAAACGATGGAGTTAGCTCCTTCTTTGCGGGCCTGAAAATAAAGGTGGCCGGTATTGACAGCACCACCCGGCACATTCGCCACAGGCAATAAATACTCGAAGCGGTTTTTCGCATCCTCCAGCAATTTGAGGGGAATCTTATGCTCTTTGTGGGCGGAGTCCAGTTCTATTTTAAAATATTTCTTCAACTCCACTTCTTTGATGCGGCCGCCTTTGTTTGAGAAAGTTACCCGCATCAGGTCATTTTCCAATACCTCCAGATTTTCACTGCCGGAAGCTGCCGGGGAAAAAGGCCCGAACTCCTCCTGTTGCCGGGACAACTGTTGTTGTTGTGCGGCGGAATCGAGGGACGACGGTGCAGCGGTTGCTGCCGCCGGCTGCTGTAAATGGGTCAGGCTGTCATTCCGTGCGAGTTCAACCTGGCGCAGGGAATCGAGGCGTTGTTCTTGTTTCGCTTTATCAGCAGCATTGGGGGCCATGGTCACTTGCCAGGCTATGATGATACCGAAAATGAGCAGAAAGCCTATGATTGTATTCTTATCCATTCAGGTAGGATGAGTTTTGTTAGCCCCTTCGGGGCAAAAAAATGAAAGGGCAAATTTGCCCGGAAGGGCAAGCGGCAATATCTGCCATGCACCCCTTTTGCTGTAAAAGTGCGGCAAAGGTAACTTTTTCCACTTTTCCGAACGAACAAGGTTTCGATGATTCAGGGCAAACGCATTAAAATCAATTTCGACCTCGGAGAGGCCGCACGTTGGTAGAAATTGGCAACATGAATTGGATTTCGACCTCGGAGA
>SCUG01000047.1 GCA_004297645.1 Saprospiraceae bacterium
GTTATCTCATCTGTTTTTTTTGTCAGGGCTATTTGCTGCTCCTCGAACGCCAGCTTCAGTTGCCGGTTCTTGTCATTCTCTTTTTCTAAAAGAAGGGAAATCCTCTTAACTTTTTTATGCTGAAAATAAAGCGTGGCGAGTAAGCCTGCCAGGCTGGCTATCAGAATAAGGAAATAAAATTCGAAACCGCCGTCAATACTTTGCTGTTTGGCAGGGTTGGTTTGGGCAATAGTAAAGCCCGGCAATACAAATGACAGTAGGGTGATAATTGAAATTCTCATGAGGTGGGGATGTAAATAAGGTTAAGTTTCTCGAATAAAACCGAGCGTTACAAAATCAATGCCGGAGGGCTTTTCCCCTCACCTGCCTGTGAGAATATGTTGTTAATGCTGTGAGTGCTGGTTACAATATCATCGCAAGGCATAATGATAATTCAACGCAAGGGCGCAAAGACGCAAAGACGCCAGGAGCATCGAGGTTTTCTTTGCGTCCTCGCGTCTTTGCGTTAAATCACTGTCAGCCGGTTTTCATCCCTGCGATTTGGATGTATGACGCTTTGGGCGTTTAAAATACCCGCCGGTTTGATAAAAAATCAATTTTAAATCAGCCTTGCATGACTGTATTTTCTAAACATGAGATAAAACGAGTGATTGGATATTTTGCCTGTTATTGAAACTATCCTCGTTTTGGCGACGATATTGCTGGTTAGTCTTTGTATATTTTCACCTCACGAATACCCGGCTTGGCATAGCCCCGGTACATGCCCTCGGAATTGAAGACCATTGCAATGTTTCCTTTGGCATCGAGAGCGATGAGTCCACCTTCCCCACCTTTTTCCACCAATTTTTTATTCACCACAAAATCGGCTGCTACTTGCAAAGGTTCTTTTAAATAGGCCATGCGAGCAGCAACATCGGCAGCGACGGTGTAGCGTATAAAAAACTCTCCGTGGCCGGTACAAGAGACGGCGCAGGTGGCATTATCAGCGTATGTACCGGCGCCAATGATGGGTGAGTCGCCGATACGGCCCCAGCGCTTATTGGTCATGCCGCCGGTGGAAGTACCGGCAGCGATATTACCGTTCTGGTCGAGTGCTACACAACCCACTGTTCCGAACTTCGAGTCCGTGGGGTCTTTTATTATCTGGCCGGTTTTGTTGCCTTCTTCAGCTCTGATTTTTTCAATGGCTTCCCACTGGCGCTCCGTAAAAAAATAGGAATTGGGCACTGTGTCAAGCCCTTCCTCAATGGCAAACCGATCGGCACCGCCGCCGCTGAGCAGCACGTGCGGGGAATCTTCCATCACCTTCACTGCGGCAGAGATGGGGTTCTTGATAATCTTCACTCCGGCAACGGCTCCCGCATTTTGGGTGGCACCATCCATGATGGAGGCGTCCAATTCATTGGTGCCAGCATTTGTAAAAACTGCTCCCTTGCCAGCGTTGAAAAGCGGCGAATCTTCCATGTAATTGATGGTCTTTTCGACGGCTTGCAGGGCCGTGCCTCCATTTTTCAAAATCTCTTCCCCAATGTGGAGGGCAGCATTGAGGGCATTGGTATAGGCCGCTTCTTTTTCAGGCGACATATTGGCTTTGAGAATGGTGCCTGCCCCGCCGTGTATTACAATGGTATAGAGCGGGCGAGCATCTGATTTGCTTTTTGCATTCACGGGTTTGGTGGAATGATTGTCGCTACAATTGAAGGCAAAGAAAATAAGAACTGAACAATAGAATGGAATAGCCAAGGATTTCATAGAAAGAAAATTTAAGAAATTGAGTGATGGTAAAACCTCCGGCACAGTTTGCCGTAATAGTTGTCCTAAGGTAGCAATTCCCTATAAAATCCCCGGCTCATTTTTTGGGAGAGGGTGTGTTTCTATCAAAAATCAGTTTTCATGAAAATCCTCATCATCGGCGGTGGCAACATGGGTATGACTTATGCCCATAGCTTTTTGCGCTCCCACATTACCAGCCAACAGGGGTTGATGGTTCTGGAGCGCTCTCCGGAAAAATCGGCAGCTCTCGCAAAAGACGGGACGTTCAACGTTTGCGTGAATCCGGAGGAGTGTATCGCAAAAGCAGACTTGCTAATCCTGGCGGTAAAACCACAAGATGCGCCGGCGCTGTTCACGCGTATTCGTCCGATGTTGGACCCTCAACAGGTAATCCTTTCCATCATGGCGGGGGTCAGAATGCAAAGCATCGCACAGGGGTTGGGCATCACCAAAATAATACGCGCCATGCCCAACCTGCCGGCACAGGTAGGCATGGGCATGACGGCGTTCACCTCCACAGAAGAGGTGACCCGCATCGAGCTGGTCATGGTGCAAAACCTCATCAACACCACCGGCAAAAGCATCTACGTGGAGGACGAGAAATACATAGACGCTGCCACTGCTATTTCGGGCAGCGGCCCGGCATACGTCTGGTTTTTTATGAATGCCCTGATTCAGGCAGGTCTCGATATGGGGTTCAGCGAGACAGAGGCCGAATTGCTCGTTAGCCAGACTTTCAAAGGGGCCATTGACCTTTTCCGGCAGGAAAATTTCACCTGCGGTGAATGGATTCAAAAGGTCGCTTCGAAGGGCGGAACGACGGAAGCGGCACTCGCCTCCTTTTCCGCCGCCTCACTGCATCAGGCTATCATAACCGGCGCCGAAGCGGCGTTGAAAAGAGCCGTTGAACTGGGGAGTTGAGTTTTTCCCAAAATTATACAGGAGGTTCGGCGGAAAGTCAGTTTCTTTGTTCTTGAAAAAACAAAACCTTCTCCCCACTGTTAGGCAGTCAAATCTTGTAAAATGGCTATTTCAAAAACTGCAAATCTTATCATTTACCGGATCCGTGAAAAGGGTCTGGAAGTTTTCTTGGTGCACCGCGATAAAGAGACAGGCAAATGGGAACTGCCACATCGCGAAGTTGGCGAAGCCAAAGCAATCACGCTGAGTGAAGGAGAGGCTTATATCGCCCTCGACCCTGTACACAAAGAAGATGGCGATTTGGAGGAAGCCTTCGCTGTGGAAGGCGACTGGCACGACATCCCCTCGCTGAAATCCTTGATACTTGGGGACGTCAGGTTTGTCAAAGACCAAATCATTCAAATGATTCCAGACGTGATGGAAAAGGGCACCTTTGTCGCCGTCAAGGAAGCTTTCAAGCGGGTGCTCCCCCACCAGTATGAAATGCTGAAAGAATTGAAAGACATACTGACAGACCGCAATTCCGTGAAAAATATTTGAAGAAAATAATCCGATGAATCAGGCCCGGCAGCGTTGCTCGCCGGGCTTTCCTTTTTTCGCCGCAAGGGTCTCGTAAAACATTTTGAAAAAAAACTTTCAGAAGGGGAAAAAAGAACCCGGCAAAGGTACTTTTGCGAAAACATTCTCACCATGTCAATCGAAGAAACCAAAGCTGTCAGCAGCACCGATTTTCATTTTCCCGGCCAGACCGCCGTGTACCACGGAAAAGTGCGCGATGTGTACACCATTGGCAACTTGCTCGTGATGGTAGCCACCGACCGTATTTCTGCGTTCGACTATATTCTCCCGAAACCCATACCGTACAAAGGGCAGGTACTTACGCAAATCGCCACCTATTTTCTGGAAGCCACGCGTGACATTTGCCCCAACTGGCTGCTGGCCACCCCCGACCCATCGGTAGCTGTGGGCCATTGCTGCGAACCTTTTCCCATTGAAATGGTGGTGCGGGGCTACCTCACAGGCCATGCCTGGCGGGTGTATAAGTCAGGGGGGCGCACTCTTTGCGGCGTGCCGCTGCCAGAAGGCATGAAAGAACACGACAAGTTCTCCCGACCCATCATCACCCCAGCCACTAAAGCGGAGGAAGGGCACGATGAAGATATTTCGAGGGAAGACATCATCGCCAGAGGCATCGTCAGTGCAGACGATTATGTCCAGCTCGAAAAGTATGCCCTAGCTTTGTTCGAGCGCGGCACCCAAATGGCCGCGGAGCGAGGCCTCATTCTCGTAGATACGAAATACGAGTTTGGGAAAAAGGATGGCGTCATCCACCTAATCGACGAGATACATACCCCCGACAGTTCCCGTTATTTTTACCTCGACGGATACGCCGGACGGCAGCAAAGGGGGGAACCGCAGAAACAACTCTCCAAAGAATTTGTGCGGGAATGGCTCATGTACCACGGATTTCAAGGCCTCGAAAACCAGTTCATGCCGGTGATGCCGGAAGTTTTTGTACAGGAAGTCTCCGAGCGCTATATCGAACTGTATGAAAAACTGACAGGCCGAGCCTTCGAACGCACCGACACGAGCAGCCTCCTTCAGCGCATCGAGAAAAATGTGTTGCAGTACCTTGAGAGCAGGAAATAGCTCCCAGCCAAAAAGCATGTCAGAAACTTGCCCTTGTGGGCAAGTCAAAAGCGTTGGGAAAGCTCTTAGTGATGGGGTGACTTCGCGAAGTCACCCCATCACTTTCACCCGCTTTAACACGGCATCCTGATTTTGATTTAATCTGCACGCTCACCACCCCGCGCTTCCGTCCTTAATTGGAGGGAAAGCGCCTCACCGAGGTACAAATCTATCAGAAAATGAGCGCCATATATGGCCGGTGTCAGCACGATGGCCACGATGAATTTATAGGCATAGTTGACGGTGCCGATGGCCAGAAACAGGCTGATAGACCACTTTTGAGGGCCAAGCACAAAGGCGATGTACAGCACCACAAAACTGTCGATGAATTGGGAAATGAGCGTGGAGCCGGTCGCCCGAAGCCACAAGTGTTTGTCGCCGGTGAGCACCCTCATTTTATGAAAAGAAACGGCGTCGATGAGTTGGCCGAGCAGGAACGCCACTAACGAACCCATGATTATCCACATACCCTGTCCGAAAATTTGCGAAAAGGCCGCCTGCATGTCCGGCACGCCTTTGCCAGCAAAAGTGGTGACCCACCATCCGGCGGGGTCGAGGCGAATGGCTCCGAACACCATAGCGAAAGCATAAGTAATGAGCGCCGCAGTAAGCCACGACAAAATGCGCACGGCTTTCTTACCAAAATACTCATTGATTAAATCTGTCATCACGAAAACCACAGGCCAAAGCAGTACCCCCGCTGTCAGCATGAGCGAACCAGATTGGCCAAACAGGTTCCACTCCAAAGGGCGGAAGCCAAGGGTGGGTTCGAGGGCAAAAATTTTCACACCGATAAACTCCGCCACTAAGGCATTGGTGACGAAAAAACCAACCAGAACGACAAATAAGAAAGTGGCTTTGTTGGACAGGATGTTCTTCATGCGAGGTAGTTTGTATCGAAAAACAAAGCAAACAATTTTTTGAAAACCAGCCACAAAAGTTTTCATTATTACAACGACAGCAGCCAAAAGTCAACTGCTTCGATAATTGTGGGAAATGCATTGTATCCTGCTCCTTTGTGTTAACTTTGTTGCCATTCACACCTTGCACACCCTGCCTGATTTGAAGCCGGCCCATTTTCTCCGGTCAATTTTTCATTCATCAAATCCAGTTTCAACATGCAAAAATCGCTTTACCTTTTGCTCCTCCCCCATTTTATTTTCCCAACGGTAAATGGCCAGTCAGGGTGTCCCGGCTGCATGACCGCTTTGCCGCCTTTACCGGAAGACACGATTTACATCAGCCCTGCTCCCGGCGGCGTGGCCGGGGAATATTACGATGGGGACATTAGTTTCAGGATGCCTAAGACTACCACGCCGGTGCATGCTACCGACCCAAACACGCCCGCCGGTCTGAACATTAGCAAAATTAACATCATCACCGTGGCAAACCTGCCGCCAGGGCTTCATTGGGAAGCCAGCCAAATGGAATTTGACCCCGGCAATCAGACGGACGGTTGCGTGAAATTTTGCGGCACACCGCTACAACCGGGGCTTTACGAAGTAAAAGTCTTCGTGACCGCCGAAGTGCTGCTGATTTCACAATCCACCTCATTTTCTTTCCCCTTATTCATTGCGCCTGCTGCGAGCAACAACGGCGGGTTTGCCATGCAAAACAGCTCCGGCTGCGGCGCTGTGACGGTAAGTTTCCAAAACAACATTCCCAGCCTCGGCAACCCCGGCTATTCGTACTCGTGGGACTTCGGAAACGGCACCACCTCCACCGGGGAAACCCCTGATTCAGTGACCTACAATTCCCCCGGCCTTTTTCCAGTGGAATTTGAAGCGGTCATTGATACCTTCGGCTATA
>SCUG01000777.1 GCA_004297645.1 Saprospiraceae bacterium
GCTGGTCGGCGACGACCTGTTCGTCACCAATCCGAAGATCTTCAAGGACGGCATCGACCAGGGCGTGGCCAACGCGATCCTGATCAAGGTCAACCAGATCGGTACGCTGACCGAAACCCTCGAAGCCATCGCCATGGCGGATGCGGCGAAGTACGCGGCCATCGTCTCGCACCGCTCGGGCGAAACCGAGGACACCACCATCGCCGACATCGCGGTCGCCACGACGGCCACGCAGATCAAGACCGGTTCGCTGTGCCGCAGCGACCGCGTGGCGAAGTACAACCAGTTGCTGCGCATCGAACAGCAGCTCGGCGCAGCCGCGAAGTACGCTGGCCGCGACGCGTTCGTCTCGCTGAAGCGAGGCTGATGCTGCGCGGATGAACGACGCCGCCCGCCCGCTCCGGATCATCGCGCTGCTGCTCTTCGCGCTGCTGGCGTGGCTGCAGTACCGCCTGTTCCTCGGCGAGGGCGGCGCGGTCGCCACCGCGAGCCTGCAGGCGCAGGTGGATCGTCAGGCCGCAGAGAACCGCGGCCTCGGCCAGCGCAACGAGCAACTCGCCGCCGAGGTCGAGAACCTCAAGTCCGGCGAGGCGGCTGCAGAGGAACGTGCGCGCAGCGAACTGGGCATGATCAAGCCCGGCGAAACCTTCCACCGCGTCGTCGAGCCACCGGCCTCGGTGGACGTACCCGCCGCCGTGGACGAGGCGCCGGCACCGTGAGTCCGGATCAGGTCCGGTCCGGGCTGTGGGCCGTCGTGCCCGCCGCCGGTCGCGGTACGCGATTCGGCGGCGAAACGCCGAAGCAGTATCTGGAGGTCGGTGGTCACCCATTGATCGCCTGGACACTGCAGGTGCTGCTCTCGCATCCGTCGATCGCCGGCGCGATGGTCGTGCTCGCGGCCGACGATGCGCACTGGCCGGCCTTGAACGAGATCGCCGGCAAGCCCGTGCAGACCTGCATCGGCGGCGCCGAACGCGCGGATTCGGTCCTCGCTGGCGTGAATGCCTTGCCCGACGACGT